>NZ_CP085725.1:3300000-3465871 GCF_036840915.1 Flavobacterium hankyongi | reverse complement strand
TAGACCTTAATATATAATATAGTATACATAATAAAGAATATACCTATTATATATTGTATGTATTTTATGAATGGCATATATTTGCGATTCTAAAAAATGTATAATGATTAAGATTACTTTACCAGACGGTTCGGTTAGAGAGTACGCAAGTGGCGTGACTCCTATGGATGTGGCTAAATCTATCAGTGAAGGTTTAGCAAGAAATGTGATTTCGGCTTCTTTTAATGGTACAACTATTGAAACCGAAACTCAATTAACGACCGATGGTACCCTTACATTATTTACATGGAATGATGCAGACGGCAAAAAAGCTTTCTGGCATTCGACTTCACACGTAATGGCACAAGCACTTGAAGAATTATATCCTGGAATCAAATTAACTATTGGCCCAGCTATCGAAAGAGGTTTCTATTACGATGTTGATTTTGGCGACAAAAAGATTACTGAAGCTGACTTTAAGAAAATTGAAGATAGAGTTTTAGAAATTGCTCGTGAGAAACATGAATTCAAAATGCGTTCGGCTACAAAAGCAGAAGCATTAGAATTATATAAGAACAATGAATTCAAAACTGAATTGATTCAGAATCTAGAAGATGGTACTATTACGTTTTGTGATCATTCGACTTTCACGGATTTATGTCGTGGAGGACACATTCCGAATACAGGAATTATCAAAGCAATGAAAATTCTTTCGGTTGCAGGTGCATACTGGAGAGGTGACGAAAAGAACAAACAGTTGACACGTGTGTACGGGATTTCGTTCCCAAAACAAAAAGACTTAACTGATTACCTTGAGTTATTGGAAGAAGCAAAACGCCGTGACCATAGAAAATTAGGAAAAGAATTAGAGTTATTCCATTTTTCGCAAAGAGTAGGTCAAGGCTTACCTTTATGGTTACCAAAAGGAGCAGCATTACGTGATCGTTTGGAGCAATTCCTTAAAAAAGCACAAAAGAAAGCTGGATACGAACAAGTAGTTTCTCCGCATATTGGTCAAAAAGAATTATATGTGACTTCAGGTCACTATGCAAAATATGGAGCAGATAGTTTCCAACCGATTCATACACCAGCAGAAGGTGAAGAGTTTTTATTGAAACCAATGAACTGCCCTCACCACTGTGAGATTTACAATGCTAGACCTTGGTCATATAAAGATTTACCTAAACGTTATGCAGAATTTGGAACTGTATATCGTTATGAGCAATCAGGAGAATTACATGGATTAACTCGTGTAAGAGGATTTACTCAAGATGATGCACACTTATTTTGTACGCCAGATCAATTAGATCAAGAGTTCAAAAATGTAATTGACTTAGTACTATACGTATTTGGTTCATTAGGATTTGAAAACTTTACAGCACAAGTTTCTGTTCGTGATTTAAGCAATCCAGATAAATATATAGGTAGTATTGAAAACTGGGAAAAAGCAGAAAATGCAATCATCAGTGCTGCTAAAGACAAAGGATTAAATTATGTAATCGAAGCTGGTGAAGCTGCTTTCTATGGCCCTAAACTTGACTTTATGGTTAAGGATGCATTAGGTAGAAGCTGGCAATTAGGAACAATCCAAGTAGATTATAATTTACCAGAGCGTTTTGACCTTACTTATAAAGGTGCCGACAATGAATTACACCGTCCGGTAATGATTCACCGTGCCCCTTTTGGTTCAATGGAACGTTTTATCGCAATTCTATTGGAGCACACAGGTGGAAATTTCCCACTTTGGCTAATGCCAGAGCAAGCTATAATCCTGTCTTTGAGTGAGAAATATGAAAATTATGCGAAAAAAGTTTCAGATTTGCTAGAAAATCACGAAATTCGCGCCCTAATTGATAATCGTAACGAGACAATCGGAAAGAAAATCCGTGAAGCTGAAACGAAAAAATTCCCGTTCATGTTGATTGTAGGGGAAGAAGAAGAGAAAAGCGGAACAGTTTCTGTACGTCGTCACGGTCAAGAAGGAAAAGGAAATATTACAATAAAAATAGATGAATTTGTTACTCTTGTAAATGAAGAAGTAAGTAAATCATTAAAGACATTTGAAGTTTAACTAAAAAATTAAGGTTATCGCAATCAGAAACAACAGAGGATATCAACCTCGAGTAGAAAAAAAAGACGCACACAGAATTAATAATAATATTCGAGTGCCGGAAGTACGTCTTGTAGGTGAAAATGTAGAACCAGGAGTTTATAAAACTTCTGAAGCTTTACGCTTAGCAGATGAATTTGAATTAGATCTTGTAGAGATTTCTCCAAATGCTGAACCACCAGTTTGTAAAATCATGGACTATAAAAAGTTCCTTTATGAACAAAAGCGTAGAGAAAAAGAATTAAAAGCAAAATCTACACAAATTACAATTAAGGAAATTCGTTTCGGACCTCAGACTGATGAGCATGATTATGAATTCAAAAAGAAAAATGCTGAGAAATTCCTAAAAGATGGAGCAAAATTAAAAGCATTTGTATTCTTTAAAGGACGTTCTATCATTTATAAAGAACAAGGACAAATCTTATTATTAAGATTAGCCCAAGATTTAGAAGAAGTAGGTAAAGTGGAAGCTATGCCTGTTCTTGAAGGAAAAAGAATGATTATGTTCATTACTCCGAAGAAAAAGAAATAGTTATTAGGCATTAGTCATTAGAAAAACTTTTGACTATTGACTAAATACTCAAAATAGTAAGTAAGTTAAATTAAATAAATTTGGGAAATTATGCCTAAAATGAAAACTAAATCTAGTGCTAAGAAACGTTTTAAAGTTACTGGCTCTGGAAAAATTAAAAGAAAACACGCTTTCAAAAGTCACATTTTGACTAAAAAGTCTAAAAAACGTAAGTTAGCGTTAACTCATTCAGCATTAGTACACAGTACTGACATGAAGAGTGTTAAAGAACAATTAAGAATTATCTAATAAGATACTCCTTAAGAAAATTCTTTAGGTTAAAACAATTCAATAACCCTGGAGTGGGCTTTTATAAGAGTCTGATAAAATTCAGAACGCCTTACTTCAAAAAAAAGAAAAATTATGCCAAGATCAGTAAATTCAGTTGCTAAAAGAGCAAGAAGAAAAAAGATAATGAAGCAAGCCAAAGGTTTCTTTGGTCGTAGAAAAAACGTTTGGACAGTTGCTAAGAATGCGGTTGAAAAAGCAATGCAATATGCTTACAGAGACCGTAAAGCTAAAAAGAGAAACTTCCGTGCTTTATGGATTCAACGTATTAACGCTGGAGCTCGTTTAGAAGGAATGTCTTACTCTCAGTTCATGGGTCAAGTTAAAAAGCACAACATCGAGTTAAACCGTAAGGTATTAGCTGATTTAGCGATGAACCACCCAGAAGCTTTCAAAGCTATTCTTAATAAAGTAAAATAATAAACGTTTAACAATATATTTAACTTACTTATTTTAAAAAATCCTGCTCGCAAGAGTGGGATTTTTTTATGCAATAAGCTTTCTTTAAAAAGAAAATCTTTTAATTTGCAAAAAAATAAAAATACATATATGCGCCATTTACTTCTATTGTCAGTACTTCTTTTAGTAAGTTGTAAAAAAGATATTACTCATGAAGCTATCAACCAACCTATCATTCAAGAAGTAACTGCTGGAGATTCTTTACAAGAAAATGATTTTGAAGACGGAAGAGAATCTGAAGAATTTGTTTTTCCAACAAACGAAAAAACACCAAGTGATTTTATTAAGAACTCTAATTATGAAATTTTAGAGAGAAATGAAGGTTACTTGGATGAAGATAAAAGTAAAGATGTTGTTTTAATAGTTCGTGAAAAAGATGACAAATATAGCAATAGAATCTTATTAGTATTAATACAGCTAAATAATGGTGGATATAAATTGATTGAAAAAAACAGCTTTATTCTAGGGCCTGAGTACAACAATGATGACTTCAAAATTAATGATGAAGAAACAGTTTCTATTTCCAATCGCCTTTTAGCCATAGAAACTTATTCTATGGGACCTAAAGGTAATTTATCTTTATATTTTGGATTAGAAAACGAGAAACTTAAGCTAAAAGAAGCCGAAACTTATAATCAAGGCGCAGGAGGTCAAACAAGTATGACATTTTCTACTAAAACAAATCTTGTCTCAATTACGGAAGTAAATACAATGGAAGAAGATATGCCTAGTGAAACAACAGATTATAAATTCACTTATACATCTAGTTTTTCAGATTTTGATCCTGAAGATTTTACAACCAAAATGTATGAAGCTCAGCCTAGTGAGTAGCTCATTAAAAAATTGACATTCCAGTTTTTGTTGTTAATTGTTCCAAAGCAAACATTCCTAGCTCAGAATTTCCGTTAGAGTTTAATCTTGGACTCCAGGTTGAAACAATGAATTTCTTTGGCAGCATGGCTACAATTCCTCCACCTACTCCGCTTTTACCTGGTAAACCAACTCGGTAAGTAAACTCTCCAGATTCATCATAAAATCCACAAGATTGCATTAGAGCATTCATACGCTTTATCTGGCTTCGATTCAGGATTTCTTTCCCGTTTAGTGTTACTCCTTCATTGGCAAAAAAATAAAAAACTTTATTTAATTCTGAACAAGACATTGAAATAGAACACTGGTGAAAATAAAAATCTAAAACTTCATCGACATTGTTGGTAATATTTCCGAATGATTTTAAAAAATTTGCCAAAGCAATATTTCTAAATCCTGTAGAAGCTTCTGACTTAGCAACAGATAAATCATAATCAAGAGTATTAATATCTGAAATCTCTCTCAGAAAATTAATAAAATTAGTTTTAGGATTTTTTAGATGAGTCACTAAAATATCAGCAATAACTAAAGCGCCAGCATTTATGAATGGGTTTCTAGGAATTCCTTTTTCATATTCTAATTGTACCAAGGAATTAAAAGGACTCCCTGATGGTTCTACTCCTACTCTTTCCCAAATTTTTTCGCCCAAGAAAGTAAAAGCCAAAGACAATGTTAAAGGCTTAGAGATGGATTGTATAGAAAATCTTTCGTTTGCATCACCTAAATTTATTTCTTCCCCATCCAAAGTCAATAAACTAATACCAAATTTATCAGGATTAACGTTAGCTAATTCAGGAATATAAGTCGCAATTTCGCCAATTTTAGGCTGTAGTTTTGATTCTTTATAAATTTCTTGAAGAACTTTTTCAAACATCAATTTTAAGTTTTTTGGTGTTTTTTCTTAGCAGCTGGAAACAAAATGTTATTAAGTATTAATCTGTATCCAGGCGAATTAGGATGCAAATCTAAGACGGTTGGTTCATCACCTACCTTGTGCTGATAATCTTCTGGATCATGTCCTCCATAAAAAGTAAAAAACCCTTTGCCTTTTTGAGAATGAATGTATCTTGCTTCACCGTTTACCTGACATTCACCCATTACTAAAACATTTGACTTAATAAGAACTTTATCAAATGCAGTACTTTGTCCCATAAACCCTTTAACTAATTGTGTGTGGTTTTGACAAAGCATACTTGGAATTATATCCCATTTTGCAGAAAACTCCATTAATGTGAAATAATCTTTCTCAAATGGGACTGTCCTTTTTTCGGTCATATCAATGTTTGAAAATTCATATTTCTCTGGTCTTCTTTCCAAAATAAAATCTTTAAAAGCAAATGATCTTGTATAGTCAATTTTAGATTGATAGTTTGCATCACTACCATCACCATCAAACATTGCTTCACATATATCGACTCCTTCAGCTGACAGGGCAATATCAAAGCTATCAGTGGCGGAACACATTGCGAACATAAAACCTCCACCTATCACAAAATCTCTAATTTTTTTTGCTACCGCTAATTTTTCTTGTGACACTTTATTGTATCCTAACTTTTGAGCCAAATTTTCAGCATCTTTTTTTTGCTCGATATACCAAGGCATATTTCTGTAGACTCCATAAAACTTACCATATTGACCTGTAAAATCTTCATGATGTAAGTGTAACCAATCATATAATATCAATTGATCACTCAATACTTCTTCATCATAAATTTCTTTATAAGGAATTTCAGCATAAGTTAAAACCAAAGTCACTGCATCATCCCATGGTTGCTTACCTTTTGGTGTATACACTGCTACTTTAGGTGCTTTTTCCAAAATAACGGTCTCCATATTTTGCGAAGGACTGGCAATTTCAGCAAGAATTTGATTGGCTTCTGCATCTGAAAGAACTTCAAATGATACACCTCGTATTTGACACTCCCTTCTTATTTCAGAAACATCAGGAAGTAAAAAAGATCCACCTCTGTAATTAAGTAACCAGCTTGCTTTGTATTGTTTTTCAAGAGTCCAATACGTTATTCCATAAGCCTTTAAATGATTCTTTTGTGAAGTTTCATCCATTGGCAATAAAATATAATTAGCCTTTGCTTCCAAACAAGTTATTAAGAAAAAAAACAGTAGGTATCTAAATTTCATTTTCATTTTATTTCTATCCAAATATAAACAGTTATTTTTTATAAAAATATTATTGGATTACTAAAAAAGGAATTCTGAAAATGAGCTAATTTGATTTTAAATACAACAATGAGTCATTTTTGTTCTATAAAGCTAAATCATCAACAGTTATCATTTTATTTTGAATTGCATAAACTACCAATCCAGCAACATTTTTCGATTCTGTTTTTAACAATAAATTATTTCTATGTCCTTCAACTGTTCTAGGGCTTATGAAAAGCTTTTCAGCAATTTCATGAGTATTCATTTGCTTGCAAATTAATACTAAAACTTCCTTTTCCCTGTTTGTAAGATAGTCTTCATCAAACTGACTTTTATTTTGCCTATTTAAGTTTGTCGCAATTCCTTCCTGAATTATTTTTAAAACTTGATCATTATAATAAACCCCTTTTTCATAAACCTCATTTATAGTTTTAATCATATCTGATGGTGTTGTGTTTTTAACCAAATAAGAAGCAGCTCCAATATTTATCATGTTTGCAATAAAAGATTTAGAATCATAGCTTGTTAAAGCAATTATTTTAACATCAGGAAATTCTTCCATTATTATTCGTGTCGTTTCAACACCATTAAGAAATGGCATCTTCAAGTCCATCATTATTATATCTGGATGAATTGTACTTTCTCGTAAAAAAGACACAAGTTCCTTACCATTAGAAACCTCAAATATTATCTCAAAGTTTTGTTCTCTTTCTAGCAAAAATGAAATACCTTTTCTAAACAAGACTTCATCATCAGCTAGAATAATTTTAATTTTATTTTTCATTTTAAAAATTAAAAACTACTTGTGTTCCTTTACCAATCTCAGAATATATATTTATATCTCCACCTAGAAAACTAACTCGGCTCTCTATATTTTTCATACCTAACCCCTTTTGATTTTCTATTTTTTTCAAATCAAAACCTTTTCCATTGTCAGAAAACGTACAATACACGAATCCATTTTTTTCTTCAAACGAAAGATTAATTTTAGTTGACTTACCATGTTTTATTGAATTGTTGAATAATTCTTGAATAATTCTAAACACGTGTAAATGCTTAAAAATATCAGCTTCATTAAAATCAACATTGTTTTTAAATTCAATCTCAATAGATTTACCACTATTAATTTCAAAACATAATTCTTCGATTCCTGCGTGTAAACCAAATTTTTCAAGTACTGGAGGCAACAAATCGTGAGCAATTCTCCTTGAATTATCTAAAGCTTTAGTTGTAAGATTTATAATATTTGTTGAAATTTCTTCAATTTCATTTTTAGACAAATTCTTAGCAGTTAATAAATGACTATTAAGAGAAACTATATTTAATTTTGAACTAATGTCATCATGAAGGTCTTGAGCAATTCGCGTTCTCTCTTCTTCTTGAGTAACTAAAATAGAATGTAGAAGTTCTTTTTGATAATTAACCTCCATATTTTTCTTTTCAATTTCCTTTTGAATTATTTTTTTTCGTGAAAAATAAAAAAACAAAACCAACAGTAATGCCATCAATAAAAAAGCACTGAAGGTATATATGATAGCAGTAATTAATTCTTTTTGATATACTACAGTTTCAGTCATAAACTATTATATTTTTTTAGAAAAACTTTTTTTCCATTCATATAAAATAAACAACTGATAGATAATGTATAAGAATGCATTTAATATCCAAGGCACATCATTATACTTAGAAGATAGCATTGCGGCAAGATTTCCTCCTAAAAAAAGTACTGTACTCCCGAACAAATAAATCAATATCCCAAGATTTACATAATAAAACTCTTTTTCCTCATTTAAAAGATTGTATAGATGAAAAGTTGCATAAGTGACAATAAGAAATGATGTAATGAAAATTTCAAATAAATTAAACTTCATAAATAGAGATGGATTCATTGAATATTGTATGCTTAGTGAAACTAAACAAAAAATAAAACCTCCTTTGACATATTTTTTTTGATAAAAGTTTAGTTTTAAATTAAGATAAAAAAAACTCAAAAAAACAAACTGAAGTATAAAATAAAAATGAGATATAAATAAGTTATCCATTTTCATGTATTGAAAAATACTTACAGTTATTTGGATAAAAAACATAATCATTAAATACCCTGAAAAAATTCTATAGGCTTTCCCTTTATTAAAAAAGCCTATAGAAAAAACAATTGTATTAATTAGCAAAAGTAGATATCCTAAATCCGCAAAGACTTCCAATAACATATTAAATAATTGTTTATTCACAGATCGCAACAATAAAATAAACATCTAAATTTGCTTCTTCAAATCTGTTATCTATTTTAATCCATACAATGGACTATCAATATCACAAGTTGAAGGACAAGGCTTTGTAAAATCATAAATATTTCCTTCTATTTGAACAGAAACATCACTCTTACTAGAAGTTCCTGTAATCATATCAACATAGGTATTTGTTTTAGGGTCATATTTTGTACCAACAATCATCAAACGCTCTATACCATCATCATCAATTCCTATATATGCTCTTGCAGCATCAATGTCTTCTGCGAGTACCTCTAAAATATCAATTTTAGGAATCAAAAAAGCTTTTAATTCATGATGCTTATTATAATCACCTTCTAATTGTCTCCATTTTGCTGCCCAACGTTTTGCTTCCTCTAATGTAATTGTGTTTTCTTTCATTTTTAAGTTATTTAGTTATTTAACAAAAATAATACTATAATCTTATAAAAAAAGGAAAGAAGCAAAAACAGGTATAAATACCTATACAATTTTTTATATTATAGAATAAATTAGCCTGATTAAAACACTAATTGAAAAATTGTATGTCAACAGAACCTTTTATTGGAGAAATAAAAATTTTCGCATTTGATTTCGCACCAAGATACCATGCCAATTGTGCTGGTCAAATAATGAGTATCGCTCAAAATACAGCCCTTTTTTCTTTATTGGGAACAACTTATGGTGGAAACGGCCAAACAACTTTTGCTTTACCAGATTTAAGAGGACGAATGGCTATAGGACAAGGAACTGGACCTGGTCTTCCTAATTATACTATGGGACAAATGAGTGGAAGTACAAATGTAACTTTGCTAACCTCTAATATGCCTATTCATAATCACGCTGCAACTGGAATTAATGTTAGAATACCTGTAACTTCAATAAATGAAGATTCATCTGCAACAAATAATTACATTGGTAATGCGGTAAGTGATACTTTTGGATCTGTGGCATCTCCAACAAATTCATTAGGTGCTCCAGAAATTTCAGGATCAACTGCTTTAGCAGGAGGTAGTCAACCTTTTTCTATCTTAAATCCATACATAACAATTAATTACTCTATTGCACTTCAAGGAATTTTCCCATCAAGAAATTAATTAAAAAGCATATATTTGTATAACAATCAAATTTAAAACTATGTCTACAGAACCTTTTATCGGGGAAATCAAAATTTTTGGTTTCAATTTCGCGCCTGTTAGTTATGCGCTTTGTCAAGGTCAAATTGTGAGTATTGCACAAAACACAGCCCTTTTTTCTTTACTTGGAACAATGTATGGTGGAAACGGACAAACAACTTTTGCTCTTCCGGATTTAAGAGGTCGTATGCCAATTGGTCAAGGACAAGGTCCAGGATTACCTTTTTATAACATGGGAGAAGTAGCTGGAACAACAAATGTAACATTACTATCTACTAATATGCCCATCCATAATCACGCTGCAACAGGCATCAACGTTAGAATACCAGTAACTTCTGCAAGTGAAGATTCATCAGCAACTAACAATTACATTGGTAATGCAGTAAATGATACTTTTGGATCTGCTCCATCTACCACGAATTCGTTAGGAGCACCTGTGGTTTCTGGATCAACTGCTTTAGCAGGAGGTAGTCAACCTTTTTCAATTTTGAATCCTTATTTAGCAATCAATTATTCTATTGCAACACAAGGAATCTTCCCATCAAGAAATTAGTAAAGTACACAAATAATAATCAAACTAAATTTAAAAACTATGTCTACGGAACCTTTCATTGGGGAAATCAAAATTTTTGGTTTTAATTTTGCACCTCAAAGCTACATGACTTGTCAAGGTCAAATTTTATCTATTGCACAAAACACAGCACTTTTCTCTTTACTAGGAACTACTTACGGAGGAAATGGTCAAACAACTTTTGCATTACCTAACTTACAAGGACGTGTACCTATTGGACAAGGTACTGGCCCTGGGTTACCAACTTACACTATGGGACAAGTTGGAGGCACACCAACTACAACATTAATATCTAGCAATATGCCAATACACAATCACGCTGCTACGGGTATTAATGTAAGAATACCTGTTACTTCTGCAAGTGAAGATTCTTCCGCTACCAACAATTACATTGGTAATGCAGTAAACGACACTTTTGGACCTGTAGCTTCACCTACAAATTCATTAGGTGCTCCAGTAGTTTCAGGATCTACAGCTATGGCTGGTGGAAGTCAACCATTTTCGATAATGAACCCATACTTAGCAATAAATTATTCGATTGCTGTTTTTGGAATTTTTCCTTCACGCAACTAAAACTAATGACAATTTCACTATTGTCAAGAATTTTATAAATGAAAAAAATTGGACTTTTATTACCTAAATCCACATACTATTCAACGATTGGATTTGACCTATTTGAAGGGCTCAAATCCAATTTAAAAAAAATAGGGGTAGAGGATTTTAAAATTGTAACTGAAAATATAGGATTTGGTGCAGATAAGCAACAATGCTATAGATCTGCAGAAAAATTATTATTGGACGAAAATGCAGATTTGGTTATAGCTTACATAGGACACAGAATGGCGGAACTATTACGTCCTTTATTCTTGGCAACAAATAAAATTTTAATTGTTCTCGATGCTGGTGCTAATATGCCACAAGAATGGTCTGTCTGTCCAAATATAATTTATCATTCGCTACACAACTCATTAGGGGCATATTTGTCATCAAAATTAGCAGTAAGAAAAGGCTATAAAACAGGTGGAATGATAACTGGCTATTATGATGGTGGTTATCTACAAACCTATAGTTTATCTAAAAGTTTTGAAAATGAAGGTGGTAAAATTTGTTTCAATCACGCAACGGGATACAAAGAAGATGATTTTACTATGGAACCATTAACTGGTTATTTGGATTCTTATCCTGATTCTGCTTTTTTATCATTATTTAGTGGCGATTATGTGCAATGGTATTTTCAAAAAATAAAAGACTTATTTAATGAAACAAATATCCCTATTTTTTTAACTCCATTTGGTTTTGAAGAAACAATGTTGAAAAATGTAATTTGCCCAAGTAACAATATTCACGGGATTGCTGCATGGTCAAAAAATATTAAGAACCCTGAAAACAAATCATTTATAGAAGAAATAGAATCGGCAGGTAAAATACCAAACATATTTACCTTGTTAGGATGGGAAAGTGCTGAGTTAGTAAAAGAAATACTATCTCTTTTAGAAACCAATACTAATAATGTATCGAAAGTCATAAATGGATTGAATGAATTTCAATTTAAAAGTCCAAGAGGATTAATAACATTTTATTCCAAATACAATCAGACTATAGCCCCTTTATATGAAGCTTCAATTTTACCTGATGACAATGGAAATTGTTCTGTAAAAATAAATTCAATAATAGAAAATACTAACCAACATTTTGATGATTTATATAATCAAGAATTAGAAGGTGTTACTTCTGCTTGGTATAATAGTTACGTTTGTATTTAAAATGGAAAACAAAAAGAAAATAGTAATATTATGTGGCGGGAAGTTCGCTTTCAAAGCATTGCAGTTATTAGCATTTGAGAAATTCCTTTGTGGGATTGCAATTGGTAAAGGTAATAAATCTGTAACTGAAGCATTAGAAAACGAAGCTACAAATAGCGGATTAGCTTTTAAATCTTTTCCAACTAAAAAATCTATTTCTGCTATGCGAGAATGGATAGACGAAATACGACCGGATTATATTTTCTCAATTTCATTTCCTTATTTAATACCAGAATCTGTTTTATCCTATGGAGATGACAGATTTATTAATTTTCATCCAGGTCCATTACCAAGGTATAGAGGGCCAATGCCCATTTTTGAAGTTTTAAGAAATCAAGAAGAACAAACTGCTATTTGTGCCCATTTTATGAATAGCAATTTTGATGAAGGCAACGTTATTTTTAATGATCCAATTGTAATCAAACAAAATGAAACATACGGTAGTTTAACTGTCAAAATAAGCAACAGAATGTCTCAAGTAGTTCTTAATGTTGCAAACATGTTAGAATACGGATCCAAAATACCCAATTTTGTTCAGGACGAAGACGATTCTTGTTATTACGAAAAGCCAGAACTGTCTGACACATTCATTAACTGGAAAAACATGAATGCACAGGAGATTATTGCTTTAATTAACGCTTGTAATCCTTGGAATACTGGGGCAGATGCCACTTTACTTGGTGAACAAATAAAAATCATTTCAGCAGTTTTAATAGATGAACATCATGATAATCTGCAAGTTGGCAGTATTATATCATTATCCGATGAAGGCTTCTTAAAAATTGCTTGTTCTGATAATGAAATAATTGGAATAAATATTTTAAGTACTGATGAAGGAATTATGACTTCTAAGGAATATTCTAATTTAAAAAAAATAAACCAATACGTATTAAACTAAAAACATTAAAAATAAACATTCTATAAACTAAAAATTTAATAAAATGAAGATCAAAATTACTTTATCAATCATCTTACTTGTGTTTGGTATTTTTACTGGACAAGCACAGGTTTTTTGGAGTGATACATTTGAAGATGCAGGAGCTCCGTCAAGTGGCACAAGAACTCCAGGAAACAATACTGGAACAGACACTCCTTATACCTCTTATTTTGCGAGAACCAACAATTCAGGAATAAATGTTGTAACTTCACTAAGTGGAGGTTATTTATCTGGCGAAGGATCAAAGTTTTGGGCTGGAGAAAATCATGATGAAATCACTGGAGCAATTGTTGCAGGCACTGAAGAGCAACAAATTACTTGGAGTACAATCAGTATTAGTGGTAGATCAAATTTGTATTTTAATGGACTTTTTGCTGCAAATAACACAACCGCAGCTTTTGAAAACTCTGCTTTTGGATCAAGCCACAATGATTACATAATCGTTGAATACAGTATTGATGGAGGAGCTTATTTACCGCTTTTGAAATTTTATGCGAATAATGGAATTAACAGTGGCACAAATAACAAATCATTGTCATTAGATACTAATGGAGATAATATAGGTGATGGTACAATTCTTACTTCAACTTTTCAATCTTTTGAAAAACAAATCCCAGGATCTGGTTTGATTTTAACACTTAGAATCAGAAGCTATATGAATGGTGGAAGTGAAGAATGGGCCATAGATAATTTTAAAATTCAAGAAGGACCAGTATGTGTTAATCCAATAGTATATAATGTCACAGGTGGAGGAACTGGTTCATCGGTTTCAGTTGGTTTATCAAATTCAGAAGTTGGAGTTACTTATCAATTAAAAAATGGAGCATCTAATGTAGGATCACCTGTGGCAGGAACTGGGTCAGCAATTTCTTTTGGTAATCAAACAACATCAGGAACTTATACTGTAATTGGCACTAGAAACGTTGGTTTATGTACTTCTACAATGAATGGTAATGCTGTTGTAAATTATGTTCCTGTTGCAACTCCTTCCTTTTGGAATGATACTTTTGAAGACACAGGAGCACCATCTAACGGTGTAAGAACGGCTGAAAATAATTCAGGTTTTGGTTCTCCTTTATCATCATATTTCATTAGAACAAATAATTCTAACATTAGCCTTGTATCATCACTTAGTGGTGGATACCAATTAGGAGAAGGAGCGAAATTTTGGGCTGGTGAAAATCATGATGACATTTCGGGAGCACCATTAGCAGGAACAGAAGAACAACAAATTGACTGGACAGGAATTAACATTAGTGGTAAAACTGGTCTTCATTTTAAAGGACTATTTGCAGCAAACAACACATCAGCTGCTTTTGAGACACAAGCTTTAGGAGACACACATAGCGATTATATAATTGTTGAATATAGAATTGACGGAGGTGCTTACAGCCCACTTCTAAGATTTTATGGAAACAACGATATTGGTTCAGGCACAAACAATAGATCTTTAGCCTTAGATACTAATTCAGACAATATTGGGGATGGAACTATACTTTCAACTAATTTTCAACAGTTTGAAAATTCAATCCTAGGAACAGGAACTACATTGGATTTAAGAATCAGATCACATTCTAATTCAAGTAATGAAGAATGGGCAATGGATAATTTAAGGTTACTAGACAGTACATTAAGTAATGAAGGTTTTATTTTAAACAAATCATTTGTATTGTATCCAAATCCTAATAATGGTAGTGTGATTAATATAAAATCAGATTTTGATGGTGATTTTCAAGTAATAAATCAATTAGGACAAATGGTTAATACTTTCAAAATAAACTCTAATACTATAAACAGTATTAATCTTAATTCACTATCGGATGGTATTTACTTTATAAAAGGAACTGATGGTTCAAAAGTAATTACTCAAAAAATGATTATTAAAAAATAATTTTTCTGCAACCAATTAAAAGGGAAACTTTTCAATGATAACTTCCAATTTATCATTGAAAAGTATTCTCATAAAAAATCAAATCTAAAAATTATGAAAAGAAGATTGTTCGTAAAAAACGCAAGTATAGTTTCAATGGGTATTTTAGCAGTTTCAGGAACAAATGTACTAGCTAATAACACTCAAATAGAAAAAAGTACAGTAATAGATTTATTACCTCTTAGAAAGATTTCTAAAAAAATTGTTCTGAAAGGATCAATTCTAGATGCGACTACCTTAAAACCGATTGAAAATTGTAAAATGTCTGTTAAAGCTAAAGTGAATAGACTTTTAAACTCGACCCAAGATATATTCACAGCTAATGGGGATTATACTATCCTATCTGGTTTTACCACTGAAGGCAAGGTCAGTAAAAAAATTAAGGTAGAAATTACTGCAACAGGATACAAACCTTATACTGGATACATCTATTTATCTGCAGGTGGTTGCCATTTACATAGTAATGAATGGAATTACAATAAAAATTTTGACCATAATAATTGTCCTAAAAATGAACATTCGGAAAATGAAATATCATCTTTTTTCGATTTTAGATTAGTCAAATAAATATTTCAAATATAAACTAAATACTAAATAAAATGAAACAAAAAATTACACTACTTTTTATGGTGTTACTCTTTGGTCTTTTTAATGGTAATGCCCAAACTCAGTTTTGGAGCGATACTTTTGAAGATGCCGGAGCACCATCAAGCGGGACCAGAACCCCCGAGAACAATACTGGATTTGGTTTTCCCTATACAGCATATTTTGTTAGGACTAATAATGCCTCAATTAATATTGTAACAACTCCTACTGGTGGATATTCAAGTGTAGAAGGTTCTAAATTTTGGGCTGGTGAGGATCATGATGGAATGACTGGAACAACAATTGTTGGAACTGAAGAACAAGAAATCAATTGGACTGGAATTAATATTAATGGCAAAAGCGGTCTTATTTTTAGAGGTCTTTTTGCAGCAAATAACACTACAGCTGCATTTGAAAACACTGCATTTGGTTTTTCACATAATGATTACGTAATTGTCGAATATAGAGTTGATGGCGGGGCATATCAACCTTTGTTAAGATTTTTCGCAAATAATGGAACTACCAGTGGAACAGACAATAAATCATTAGCTATAGACACTAATAACGACAGTATTGGAGATAGTACTATTCTTAATTCAACTTTTCAAAATCTTGAAGTACCTATACCTTCAACAGGAACAACTTTAGATTTAAGAATTAGAGCTTTTATGAACGCCGCTAGTGAAGAGTGGGCTATCGATAATTTTAGATTATTAGAAACTCCTGTATGTGTTGCGCCAACAATTACTGCACAACCAAGTAACAGAAGTATTTGCAATAATGCAAATACAACCTTTGCAGTAACTGCAACAGGAGCAACTGGTTATCAATGGCAGGTGAATACTGGAAGTGGATTTACTGATATCGCTAATGGAGGTGTTTATTCAAATGCAACAACAAACACTTTAACGATAACTGGAGCTACTTCTGGCATGAATGGTTATTTGTATAGATGTATTACTTATAACGGAACTATTACTTGTTTTACAAATTCAAGTCAAGCAACCTTAACAATATCCAATATTAATACCTCAACAGCTTCACAAACCAATGTCGCTTGTAATGGAGGAAATACAGGTTCGGCTACAATTATACCTACAGGAGGAATTGCACCTTACACTTATTCTTGGTCACCTTCTGGCGGGACTGGATCAACAGCTTCAGGATTGAGTGCTGGAAGCTATACAGTAACAGTAACAGACAATATTGGTTGTACTGCAACAAGAAATTATACTATAACCCAACCTCCTGCTTTAACATTAAATCCTAATTCTCAAACTAATATAGCTTGTAATGGAGGATCAAATGGTGCTGCCTCAGTAAATGCTGCTACAGGTGGAGCTGGTGGATATACCTACAACTGGACTCCAGGAAATCCAACTGGAGACGGAACAACTTCGGTTACTGGACTAACAGCAGGTACTTGGACATGTACTGTAACTGATGCTAACGGATGTACTGCTACTAGAAACTTTACAATTACACAACCTCCTGCCCTTTCTCTTACAGCTGCTTCTCAAACTAATATAGCTTGTAATGGAGGATCAAATGGTGCTGCCTCAGTAAATACTGCTACAGGTGGAGCTGGTGGATATACCTACAACTGGACTCCAGGAAATCCAACTGGAGACGGAACAACTTCGGTAACTGGCCTAACAGCAGGTACTTGGACATGTACTGTAACTGATGCTAACGGATGTACCGCTACTAGAAACTTTACAATTACACAACCAGCTTCTGCGGTAAGCGGAACAACTGTAGTAACAAATGTTGCTTGCTTTGGTGGTAACACAGGAGCAATTAACCTGACTCCAACTGGTGGTGTAGGACCATATACTTTTAACTGGGTGGGTGGCCCAACTACCGAAGATAGAACTTCACTTGCTGCTGGAACATATTCGGTAACTATCACTGATGCTAATGGTTGTACTGGAACTGTAAATGCAACTGTTACACAACCAGCTTCTGCGGTAAGCGGAACAACTGTAGTAACAAATGTTGCTTGCTTTGGTGGTAACACAGGAGCAATTAACCTGACTCCAACTGGTGGTGTAGGACCATATACTTTTAACTGGGTGGGTGGCCCAACTACCGAAGATAGAACTTCACTTGCTGCTGGAACATATTCGGTAACTATCACTGATGCTAATGGTTGTACTGGAACTGTAAATGCAACTGTTACACAACCAGCTTCTGCGGTAAGCGGAACAACTGTAGTAACAAATGTTGCTTGCTTTGGTGGTAACACAGGAGCAATTAACCTGACTCCAACTGGTGGTGTAGGACCATATACTTTTAACTGGGTGGGTGGCCCAACTACCGAAGATAGAACTTCACTTGTTGCTGGAACATATTCGGTAACTATCACTGATGCTAATGGTTGTACTGGAACTGTAAATGCAACTGTTACACAACCAGCTTCTGCGGTAAGCGGAACAACTGTAGTAACAAATGTTGCTTGCTTTGGTGGTAACACAGGAGCAATTAACCTGACTCCAACTGGTGGTGTAGGACCATATACTTTTAACTGGGTGGGTGGCCCAACTACCGAAGATAGAACTTCACTTGCTGCTGGAACATATTCGGTAACTATCACTGATGCTAATGGTTGTACTGGAACTGTAAATGCAACTGTTACACAACCAACTTCTGCGGTAAGCGGAACAACTGTAGTAACAAATGTTGCTTGCTTTGGTGGTAACACAGGAGCAATTAACCTGACTCCAACTGGTGGTGTAGGACCATATACTTTTAACTGGGTGGGTGGCCCAACTACCGAAGATAGAACTTCACTTGCTGCTGGAACATATTCGGTAACTATCACTGATGCTAATGGTTGTACTGGAACTGTAAATGCAACTGTTACACAACCAACTTCTGCGGTAAGCGGAACAACTGTAGTAACAAATGTTGCTTGCTTTGGTGGTAACACAGGAGCAATTAACCTGACTCCAACTGGTGGTGTAGGACCATATACTTTTAACTGGGTGGGTGGCCCAACTACCGAAGATAGAACTTCACTTGCTGCTGGAACATATTCGGTAACTATCACTGATGCTAATGGTTGTACTGGAACTGTAAATGCAACTGTTACACAACCAGCTTCTGCGGTAAGCGGAACAACTGTAGTAACAAACGTGGCTTGTAATGGTGGTAACACAGGAGCAATCAACCTGACTCCAACTGGTGGTGTAGGACCATATACTTTTAACTGGGTGGGTGGCCCAACTACCGAAGATAGAACTTCACTTGCTGCTGGAACATATTCGGTAACTATCACTGATGCTAATGGTTGTACTGGAACTGTAAATGCAACTGTTACACAACCAGCTTCTGCGGTAAGCGGAACAACTGTAGTAACAAACGTGGCTTGTAATGGTGGTAACACAGGAGCAATCAACCTGACTCCAACTGGTGGTGTAGGACCATATACTTTTAACTGGGTGGGTGGCCCAACTACCGAAGATAGAACTTCACTTGCTGCTGGAACTTACTCTGTTACAATTACTGATGCTAATGGATGTACCGGAACTGTTTCTGGAATTACTGTAAATCAACCAACCGCATTAATTGCATCAGCTTCAGCGCAAACCAATGTATCTTGTAATGGTGGTGCAAACGGATCTGCTACAGTAAGTGCTTCAGGTGGAACTGCTGGATATACTTATTCTTGGGCTCCAACTGGCGGAACTGGCGCTACAGCTTCAGGACTTACAGCAGGAACTTACACTGTTACGGTTACAGATGCTAATGGCTGTACAGATACTCAAAGTTTTACAATAATACAACCAACTGCATTAATTGCATCAGCTTCAGCGCAAACCAATGTATCTTGTAATGGTGGTGCAAACGGATCTGCTACAGTAAGTGCTTCAGGTGGAACTGCTGGGTATACTTATTCTTGGGCTCCAACTGGCGGAACTAGTACAACTGCTTCTGGACTTGTAGCAGGAACTTATACTGTTACGGTTACCGATGCGAATGGTTGTACAGATACTCAAAGTTTCACAATTACTGAACCATCAGCTATTGATTCAAACGTAACTCAAGCTGCTGGTGTATTGACTGCAACTCAAACTGGAGCTACTTATCAATGGTACAGTTGTCCTAATACAAGTTTAACAGGTGAAACAAATCAAACTTATACTCCTACTGTAGTTGGAGATTATAAAGTTGACATTACTGTTGGTGGTTGTACTGTGACTTCAAATTGTATTACAGTAACTACTCTTGGCATTAATGAATTTGATTTATTCTCTAAATTCAAAATGTATCCTAATCCAACGAATGGAAATCTTAATATTGAGACTGAAACAGATGGTGATTTTGTAATTATAAATCAAATAGGTCAAATTGTAGAACGTTTTAGTGCAAAAGCTAATACTAAAACTACCATCAATATTGAAAGACTAAGTGAAGGGACCTACTTTGTAAAAGGTGGTAAAGGAACAAATATTCCAACAAAAAAATTAGTTATAAAAAAGTAACTAATAAATAACCAAACAAATAATTATAGGCCGTATTAATACGGCCTATTTTTTTATATAAAGTTCATAGTAATAATTTGCTTTAACATAATCTCCAGTGTCTCTGTATACCATGAATAAGCAATTAAGAGCTTGTTTTTGATCAGGATTTAATGCATAAGCTTTTTCAAAGGCTTTAATAGCCTCTTTGAAATGAATTGATATAGCCAATGCATTACCATAATTTAACCACATTTGAGCATGATTAGGTTGTTTCTTAAGTCCTTCTTCAAAAACAGTCATCGCTTCATTGTATCTTTTCAAATTAAAAAGAGCAGAACCATAAAAGTTATATGTATTTGAATCATCTGATTTACTTAAAATACTTTTCTTGTAATAGGTAACAGCTTTTTCAAATTCACCCTTCATAAAATATATGTCTGCCATATTTCTAAAAAGCGTTCCGTCATTTGGATCAATTTCCATCGCCTTACTAGTACAACTATAGGCATTATCATAATCTTTCAATCTATAATAACAAACACCTAGATTCGTCAATGTACCCTTATCATTTGGATCAATACGCAAAGCTCTTTTATAATACTCAATAATGCTAGGCAACTGTGATTGCTGCTCGGAAATATCTTCTGGTAATTGTGAAAAAAAAGTAGTTGCGTAATTAAAGTTAACTCGTGCACTATTTGGAGCGTGATTTATATCTGAAGTTAAAAGAGTAAAATTAGATTTCCAGTCTTTATTTCTTTGGAAAGAATTAATGAAAAAAGCCAAAAAGAGTAATCCAAAAGCAAAAATTATTCTACTATTATTCGAGTCTTTTTGCATCTTCTTAAAACTATGGAAAACAATAAAAACGGAAGTAATACAGATTCCTAAAACTGGTGTATATAGCAACCTATCCCCCATTGTTGTTCCGATCAACGTTATGATATTTGTAGCTAAAGTGATGGTTATAAAAAAGAAAATAATTGCAAATGAAATAACAGAACATTTCTTTCTATAATAAAAAGCAATTCCTAGTAATAGTAGTATTAAAAATATACTCCCAAAAAAAGACAATGATAAAAATTCAGCACAGGGAATTTGGTTAAAGGAATAATCATAACTCATATTCACAGGAAAAAAAGCATTACAGATGTAACGTCCTAAAATTGTAAAACCTGTTGCTATTTGTGTCAATTTATCCCCACAAGCTACTAAAGAATTATCCAAATAAGTATATTGTATTCTTTTGTATGGAGATGTATTTATTATAAACTGATGACAAATTAACCAACAAATAGTAACAACAACATGAGGCAAAACACTTTTTACTACTTGTTGGGTATTCTTGAATTCGTTCCATGAAAGGAAAGCCAAAATTGGAAGAAACAAAATGCCTGCTTCTTTAGAAAGTAAGCAAAAAAGGAAGAAAATAACCGATGTAATTTTCCAATACATTCCTTTTCTACAGAATGAACTGTAGACAGACAACAGGAAAAAAAGCAAGCACAAAATTTCATCTCTACTTTTAATGTTAGCAACAACTTCAGTATGTATTGGGTGAACTGCAAAAAGGATCACGATGATAAATGAAATCCAATACGAATAGTTTTTAAAAAAATGTCTTAGTATTATGAACAACAATATATTATTCAAAACATACAATACAACATTGCTAAAATGATGAATAAAAGGAGAATTGGGCATCAATTGCCATTCAATTGCAAAAAAGATTAAAGACATTGGTCTATATAAACCACTATTTGAATTCCAATATCCCTGCCAATAAAAAGTAGTTAAAATATCTTTGATTCCCAAAATACCATTTTTTACAAATTTATTTTGCTCAATAACAGCTATATCATCTAAAACAAAGCCATGAGCCAAAGTATTTGCATACAAAGCAAAGGAAACAATTCCAACAGCCCATAACATCCATGAATATGATTTTTGTGTTTCTTTTCCCTCAGAAATTATTTTTGAATTTGTTTGCTTTTTGTTAGCCATATCATTTTATTTTAAGACAAGATAATTTATAAAAATAATGGGATTACAATTTTAGAAAACCATATTTAATAATGCAAAATATTGCTCGAAATCCATCTTTCCAAGTGATTTTTTTATCTTCTTTGTATGTTCTCCCATAGTAAGATATACCCACTTCATAAATTCGGATATTCGGAATTCTTGCGATTTTTGCAGTCACTTCCGGTTCAAATCCAAACCGTTTTTCTTTTAATTGTATAGATTTCAAAACATCTGCGGTAAACATTTTATAACACGTTTCCATATCTGTTAAATTTAAATTGGTCATCATATTGGATAAAAAAGTCAAAAACTTATTCCCTACTGTATGCCAAAAAAACAAAATTCGGTGTGGTTTACTTCCCATAAATCTTGAACCATAAACAACATCGGCAAACCCATCTAAAAAAGGTTGAAGAAGTATATTATACTCTCTTGGATCGTATTCTAAATCTGCATCTTGAATAATAATATAGTCTCCACTCGCTTCACTAATTCCTTTATGAATTGAAGCCCCCTTGCCCATATTTATTACATTAGAAAAGTATTTAATATTTAGATGTTTGTTTTCTTGTAAGTAGTTTTGAATTAAAATCTCAGATGCATCTGAAGAACAATCATTAACAATAATGATTTCCTTTTCAATCTCATGTTGTAAAACAACAGATTCAATCTTTTCAAGAATTTTTAAAATTGTTTTTTCCTCATTATAGACAGGAATAATAACAGATAAAATAGCATTCATTTATTTACAAATTGAAATCATAGTAATTGTCATCTAAATTTTCACTAAAATACAATTTTAATATCTATTGATAAGGTTCTTTTTAAAACCAAAAATATTTTTAAAAATTTTATCTGTATTTGATTTTATAAAAAAAGCTGTTCTTTACGGAACAGCTTTTTATTAAAAGATTTTTATCATTTAGAATGGGACATCACTGTCATCATCGAAATTATTCAGATTACTTCCGAAAGCATCATTTGCGGAAGGTAGATTAGGCGTGATGAAAGGATTAGCTTGATCATCAAGATTCATTTTTGAAGGTAAATCACTAAATCCAGAACTAAAATCTTCCAAATTGTCAAACTTACCATACTGACCGATGAATTTAAGACGAATATTTTCTAAACCACCATTACGGTGTTTCGCAATAATAAATTCGGCTTGTCCTTGGGTAGGTGTATGTTCATCATCATCCCATTCATCAATTTTATAATATTCCGGACGGTAAATAAACGATACAATATCGGCATCTTGCTCAATTGCTCCAGATTCACGAAGGTCAGAAAGTAAAGGTCTTTTACTAGCGCCACGAGTTTCAACAGCACGCGATAACTGAGATAATGCAATAACTGGAACCTCAAGTTCTTTAGCCAAGGCTTTTAAGTTTCGGGAAATTGTTGATATTTCTTGCTCACGGTTTCCTCCACCTTTACCTCCACCACCAGCAGTCATTAACTGAAGATAATCGACAATTATAATTTTAATGTTATGCTGAGATTTTAAACGTCTTGCTTTTGCTCTTAAATCGAAAATAGAAAGTGATGGCGTATCATCAATAAACAAGGGTGCTTTTTCTAAGTCCTTTACCTTAACACTTAATTGCTCCCACTCGTGTTTTTCTAACTTCCCTGTTCTTAATTTTTCTGAAGACAAACCAGTTTCAGACGAAATTAAACGAGTAATCAACTGAACTGATGACATTTCTAGAGAGAAAACGGCAACTGCATGACTATGATCAATAGCCATATTACGGGCCATCGATAATACGAAAGCCGTTTTACCCATACCAGGACGAGCTGCAATAATAATCAAATCAGATGGTTGCCAACCCGATGTAACTTCATCAAGTTTATCGAAACCAGTTGCTATTCCGCTTAATCCTTCTTTCCCAGCAATTTCTTCAATACGCTTTTTTGCTTGAATTACTAAGCTTTGAGCAGTTTCTGAACTACGCTTAATATTTCCTTGAGTTACTTCGTACAGTTTTGATTCGGCTTTGTCTAACAAATCGAAAACATCAGTTGTTTCATCGTAAGAATCTTCAATAATTTCTGAAGAAATTTTAATCAAACTTCTTTGAATATATTTTTGAAGAATAATTCTTGAGTGGAACTCGATATGCGCCGAAGATGAAATTTTTTGAGTAAGTTGAATCAAATAAAAATCACCTCCTGACAAATCTAGTTTTCCCATCTTTTTCAATTGAGCGGAAACTGTTAATAAGTCAATTGGTTGTGAGTCATTAAATAAAGTAACAATTGCCTCAAAAATATACTTATGAGCATCTTTATAGAACGCATCAGGTTGTAGAATATCAATAACTTCATCTACCCCCTTTTTATCAATCATCATAGCTCCCAATACCGCTTCTTCTAGGTCAAGAACCTGCGGAGGGAGTTTTCCTTTTTCAAGGTTTATAATAGTAGTTTTATCTACTCTTACAGGGTTAATGTTTCGGATATTTTCCATGTTTCAAAGGTAGTCAAAAAATAAATTTTTATCCTTTTGACTTGTTAATATAAGTTGTTGAAAACAATTAGTTTTATGTTAATAACCAAAAAAAAATCCGAAACGATAAGGCTTCGGATTTTTTAACTAAAAGTAGTTAGTTATTCGTTGTACTGCCCCATTTTACTGTATTTATCCATTCTTTGGGCAATTAAATCGTTTGTTGATAAGTCTTTTAACTCATTAAATCCTTTAACAATATATTCTTTAACAAATTTAAAACCTGCTTCTTTATCACGGTGTATTCCTCCTAATGGCTCAGGAATAATATCATCTACTAAGTTATTTGCTTTCATATCCTTAGCAGTTAATTTTAAAGCCTCAGCTGCTTGCTCTTTATATTCCCAGCTTCTCCATAAAATAGAAGAGCAAGATTCTGGTGAAATTACAGAGTACCATGTATTTTCCATCATATACACTTTATCTCCAACACCTATCCCTAAAGCTCCTCCCGAAGCACCTTCACCAATAATAACTGTAATAATTGGCACTTTAAGACGAATCATTTCAAGGATATTTCTTGCAATAGCCTCACCTTGTCCTCTTTCTTCAGCTTCAAGACCTGGATAAGCTCCTGGAGTATCTACTAAAGTTAATACAGGGATATTGAATTTTTCAGCCATTTTCATTAAGCGCAATGCTTTACGGTAGCCTTCAGGGTTTGCCATACCAAAATTACGTAACTGGCGCATTTTAGTATTTATCCCTTTTTGTTGGCCAATAATCATAAATGACTGACCGTTTATTTTTCCTAAACCACCAACCATCGCTTTATCATCACGTACACCACGATCTCCAAATAATTCTAGGAAAGTATTATCTGTTAGGTTAGCGATATGCTCTAATGTATAAGGTCTGTTTGGATGTCTTGACATTTGAACACGTTGCCATGCAGTCAAGTTTGCGTATAATTGTTTCTTAGTTTCTTCTAATTTTTGAGTAAGGTTTTCACAAGTTGCAGTTACATCAACCTGAGAGTCTTCACCAATTTGTTGGCATTTTTCTAATTGTTCCTCAAGCTCTTTAATAGGTAGCTCAAAATCTAAATATTCCATAAGATTTTTGGGTTTTTATTCTCATTTGAATTAACAAAGATAAAGTTTTCGGTTGAGTTTAAAAGTAAATTTTAAAGTTTATCAACACACAGACCTTACATAGCTAAATTTCAAGCAATTACTTATTTCTATTTTTAAAAACTCCGTTTAATATTACTGTTGCTAAAATAATAAAAGCGCCTATATAAAATTGTGGGCTCATCTTCTCTTTTTCATTAAAAACAATAAGAGCTAATATGATTCCGTATATAGGTTCTAAGTTTATGGTAAGCATTACTGTGTATGGACTTAAATATTTCATAACTCCGACCGAAGCAATAAACGCATAGGCTGTACATATAGAACTAAGCACAAGCATCCAAATGAAATCATTAAGTGTTAACTGGAAAAACTCCACAGAAAAAGCTCCTTTAAACAAAATAAAGATTGAAAAGAAAATTACACCACCAAATATTTCATAAAAAGAGATTACAGTTGGATCGTATTTTTTTGCAAATTTCCCATTGATAATCGAAAAGGAAGCTGATAAAAATGCTGATGTTAACGCTAATATTATACCTTCAATATAGTTCCCTTTTACATTAAAAATTATATACAACCCAATAATTACAAACAATCCAAAAACAACTTCGTACGGAATTATCTTTCGTTTATAAAAGATTGGCTCAAGTATTGAAGTAAAAAAAGCTCCTGTTGACAAACAGGCAAGAGTGACAGATATATTTGAAACCTTTATGGCCGCAAAAAAAGTATACCAATGCATGGCTATAACCAAACCTGCCAATAAAAAAATCATTATTGTTCTTAATGGTAATTGCAATGGTATTTTCTTAAAAAGAATGTATGCATAAATAAAAACAGAAGCAAACAACATTCTGTACCAAACCAATGATAAAGCTTCAAGCGAAATTAAAGCTCCTAAAACTGCAGTAAATCCCCAAATAAAAACGATTAAATGAAGTAATAGATAGCTATTTAGATTTTTATCGTTTGGCATTTCGAAGTAAGTAAAAAGCTAAAATACCATAAATAATATTTGGAATCCAAACACCTATAAGAGGTGAAAATGAAGACTTTTCAGCTACTGTTCCAAAAATTTTATCTAAAAACACATAACTAAAAGCTAAAGCAATACCAATTGCTAGATTTACTCCCATTCCACCGCGACGTTTCATAGAAGAAACTGCCACAGCAATAATGGTTAAAATAAATGCTGAAACTGGAACACTGTACTTTCTATATTTTACAACTAAATAGGTATTAATATTTGCAGAACCGCGTTTTCTCTCCTTTTCAATAAACTTATTAAGTTCAGCCAAATTCAATGTTTCCGCTATATAAACGACTGGAGTTAAATCTTCCAAATCAAAATTAAACTTCATACTTTTAGTATTTTCAGTTTCAATTTTATCATCAAGATCACCAACAGTTCTTTTATTGTAATTCATCAATGTATAAGTACTATCTTTTGGATTCCATACTATAGAACTTGCAGTGATTTTATAAAGCATTTTCTCCTTATCAAACTTTTCATAAACAAAGTTGTATCCAGTTTTGGCTTCCTGATTGAAATTACTAGCGTAAATAAACTCAGAATCACTAATTTGACGATAAACATCACTAGTTTCCCGCATTTGATTTCGGCCATTTCCTTTTAAATACATGTACCTAAAATTATTAAAGCCCTCACTTGCTTTTGGAACCAAAAAGAATCCCATCAATAAAGCAAAAATTGAAACCATAGTAGCCCCAACAATATAAGGCCTTAAGAAACGCTGAAATGAAATCCCCGAACTTAAAATAGCAACAATCTCTGTATTATTGGCCAATTTTGAAGTAAACCAAATAATTGAAAGAAACAGAAAAATTGGAAAAAGTAAATTCGCAAAGTAGATAATGAAATCAACATAATAAGCTGCTACTTTAGGAAACGGAACCTTGTTTTCTAAAATTTTATTCACCTTTTCAGAAACGTCTACAATTATACCAATAGGAATAAACATTATCAACATGATTGAAAAGGTCATTAAATACCTTCTTAATATGTATCTATCAATAATTGTAAGTTTCGAAAATAACTGTTTGAACATTATAGACGCTGGCTCATTTGTTTGACCATTTTTTCTTTCCACTCACGGAAATCTCCTGCTAAGATATGCTTTCTGGCTTCACGAACCAACCACATGTAAAAACCAAGATTGTGAATTGTAGCAATTTGCTTTCCTAGATACTCATTAGCAGCAAAAAGGTGACGCAAATATGCTTTAGTATATTCAGTATCAACAAAAGTATGACCCATTTCATCAATTGGTGAAAAATCAGCTTCCCACTTTTTATTTTTGATATTGATAGTACCATGTGCTGTAAATAACATTCCGTTACGAGCATTTCGTGTTGGCATAACACAATCGAACATATCAATACCTAAAGCGATATTTTCTAAAATATTAATTGGCGTTCCTACTCCCATTAAATAACGAGGTTTATCTTCTGGAAGAATTGCCGTAACCACTTCGGTCATGGCATACATTTCCTCTGCAGGCTCTCCTACAGAAAGTCCTCCAATAGCATTACCTTTAGCTCCAACATTTGCAATATATTCTGCAGATTGCTCGCGTAAATCTTTATATGTGCTACCTTGAACAATAGGAAAAAGTGTTTGCTCATAACCATATTTAAAAGGTAACTTTTCTAAATGCGTAACACATCTGTCTAACCAGCGATGCGTCATGTGCATAGAACGTTTAGCATAACGATAATCACAAGGATATGGAGTACATTCGTCAAACGCCATGATAATATCGGCTCCAATGGTACGCTGAATTTCCATCACGCTTTCTGGTGAAAAGAAATGATATGAACCGTCAATATGTGATTTGAATTTAACTCCTTCTTCTTTAATTTTTCTATTAGAAGACAACGAATATACCTGATAACCTCCTGAATCTGTCAAAATATTTCTATCCCAGTTCATGAATTTATGCAATCCACCAGCTTTTTCTAAAATCTCTGTCTGAGGTCTAAGATATAAATGGTACGTATTACCCAAAATAATATCAGGATTTATTTCTTCTTTCAATTCGCGCTGATGGACTCCTTTAACAGAAGCAACAGTTCCCACAGGCATAAAAATAGGTGTTTCTATAACACCATGATCCGTAGTAACAAAACCGGCTCTCGCCTTAGTTTGAGGATCTTTTTGTACTAAATCAAATTTCATACTATCAAATATAGTTGGCAAAGATAAAATATTTAAAATTTTCGATTTAGCATTTCACGATTTATTTAACAATTAATTAGGCGAGTCCACTCCCCTGTCGTGGTCGGGCTATCCGCGCTACATGGTAGCTTGCTACTATCCCTCTCGCACACCAAGATTTTTTCAAAGTATTTTTTAAAACTTTTGCCAATGGTAAAAATATAAAGTAATTTTGGACGCTAATAATTTATACGTATTCAAAATGTCTGACATTCAACAACTAACAAATTTTACAACACAAGTAAGAAGAGACATTCTTCGCATGGTACATGCTGTAAATTCAGGTCACCCAGGAGGTTCTTTGGGTTGTGCCGAATTTTTCACCGTCTTGTACCAACACCTAATGAAAAGAAATGAAGGATTTGATATGAACGGAATTGGTGAAGATTTATTCTTCCTTTCAAACGGACATATCTCCCCAGTTTTTTATTCAGTTTTAGCACGTAGTGGCTATTTCCCAGTTGCTGAATTGGCGACTTTCAGAAAATTAAATACCCGTTTACAAGGACACCCAACCACTCACGAAGGATTACCAGGAATAAGAATGGCTTCTGGATCTTTAGGACAAGGTTTATCTGTAGCGATTGGCGCAGCTCAAGCAAAAAAACTAAACAAGGATAACCATTTGGTTTATGCACTTACTGGTGATGGTGAATTACAAGAAGGACAGAACTGGGAAGCAATCATGTATGCTTCAGCAAAAAAAGTAGACAACCTCATTGCCACAGTTGATTTAAACGGTCAACAAATTGACGGTTCTACTGACGATGTTTTGTGTATGGGTAATCTGAAAGCCAAATTTGAAGCATTTGATTGGGAAGTAATAGAAATCAAAGAAGGAAACAATATCGAAGCTATTATCGCAGGTATGACCGAAGCCAAATCAAAAACAGGTAAAGGGAAACCAGTTTGTGTGTTACTACATACCGAAATGGGAAATGGTGTAGACTTTATGATGCACACTCACGCTTGGCACGGAAAAGCACCGAGTAATGAACAATTAGAAAATGCTTTAAATCAGAATCCAGCAACTTTAGGCGATTATTAAGATTATGAAAAAATATACAAATCAAGGAAGTAAAGATACTCGTTCAGGTTTTGGAGCGGGAATGACTGAATTAGGTCAAAAAAACGAAAATGTTGTAGCATTATGCGCTGATTTAATTGGTTCATTAAAATTTGACGATTTCAAAAAAAATCACCCTGAAAGATTCTTTCAAATAGGAATTGCAGAAGCAAACATGATTGGAATTGCTGCTGGTTTAACCATTGGGGGTAAAATTCCTTTTACAGGAACTTTTGCTAACTTTTCAACAGGTCGTGTGTATGACCAAATTCGTCAATCTGTAGCATATTCAGACAAAAACGTAAAAATTTGTGCATCTCATGCTGGCTTAACTTTAGGTGAGGATGGTGCTACTCACCAAATCCTTGAAGATATTGGATTAATGAAAATGTTACCAGGAATGACAGTAATCAACACATGTGATTATAATCAAACTAAAGCTGCAACAATTGCATTAGCAGATCACCACGGACCAGCGTATTTACGTTTTGGTCGTCCAGTAGTGCCTAACTTTACTCCTGCTGATGAACCTTTTGTAATTGGAAAAGCCATTATGCTAAACGAAGGTACTGATGTGACCATTATCGCAACAGGTCACTTAGTATGGGAAGCATTAATTGCAGCCGAAGCATTAGAAGCTAAAGGAATTTCTGCCGAAGTAATCAATATCCACACTATCAAACCTCTTGATGATGAAGCTATTTTAAAATCGGTTGCAAAAACTGGTTGTGTAGTTACTGCAGAAGAGCATAACATTTTAGGTGGACTTGGAGAAAGCGTTTCGAGATTATTAGCATTAAACGCTCCTACTCCTCAAGAATTTGTAGCTGTTAATGATAGTTTTGGAGAGTCTGGAACACCAGAACAATTAATGGAGAAATACAAATTAAACAATCAAGCGATTGTTCAAGCTGTAGAAAAAGTAATAAAGAGAAAATAATTTTCAATAAAATAAAAAAAACCGCTCAATGAGCGGTTTTTTTTATTTTATACATATTCTATTATTGACAATTCTTATCTAAATATTTTCTTAGACGTGTTGATGTTATGAAATCACCTGAACAGCTAGGAATACCTTTTGTCTCATCAACATAAGGAGTTGACAAGTCATCTACAGCTGCTCCATTATAAGGATAATATCTTACTATTTTATCTGGATCAGCAGGATTCACATATGATGTTTCAACTTTAGTTAGAACATTATCACCATCATCATCTTTATCCAAATAATTTTGACGTCCATCTCCATCAGTATCATCGTCAGTATAAATTCCATTACCGTTTAAATCTTCATCTTTAGAAAGAATCCCATCTCCATCATGATCAGCAAATTTTGTCTGCATCAATTTAAAATTAAAAATCAAAGGTGCATAACTAGGAATTAAACCTCTAAAACCACTATAATACGCTAATCCTGAAGGCAAAAACATAATACCAGCTCCATAATCCTTAAAAGAAACCGTTCCGTCAGGATTATTTGAAACAAAAGTTCCACTCTTGAATTTTGTAAAAATTTCTCCCCAACCTTGTACAACACCATCCAATGGGAACCATTGAGGGCTCGCTATTTCATCAAAAGTAACAACTTTATTATTAGAATCATCATCATCATAAATTTTCCTTGCTAAAGTTCCTTTATAAGTTACAAACACCTCGTCAACTCTTGTTGGGCTTAAATTTTCACCATAATAATTTGGATCATAAGGCGAACCCGACTTTTTAGTAATATTGATATAATAAACCTTATAATCTACTCCATTGCTGTTTACCATTTTGTACTCAATAGGATATTCAGTTTGATCAGCAATAGACTGAACACCAGCAGTATTATCTACTGGTATTTCAAAGAAGGTAACATTTTGATTTGCATCCACTTCCATGTAATGCTTCTCCATAAACTTTTCAATATCTGCAATATCATAAGGATACTGCTCAGCATATGGCACCATCGGTAATGGTTCTGGAACATCCTCTTTTTTGCATTCGATAAAAACAAGACAAGACAATAATACCAAAGAAGTCTTTAAAATTCTATTCATTATTCAATAAATTTAAGTGCGCAAGATACAATTTTGATTTATTTTTGCTTTAAATTTTAACTTAGTTTTTTAAAATTTATGCGCATAGATAAGTACTTGTGGTGTATTCGTTATTACAAAACGAGAAATATGGCCACCGAAGCATGCAAAAAAAACCATGTAACGGTTAATGACAATATTGTTAAGCCTTCAAAAGATATTTTACCTGGAGACAAAATCACTTTCAGAAAAGATCAAATCACATATATAATAAAAGTACTAGCTATTCCTGACAATCGTGTTGGCGCTAAACTAGTCGATCTATACAGAATAGATCAAACACCTCCTGAAGCTTTTGCGCATTTAGAGATGCTTAAGTTATCCAAAGAACATTATAGAAAAACTGGAGTTGGAAGACCTACTAAAAAAGATCGTCGTGACTTAGACGAATTTGAATTTGAAACTGATAACGATTGGGACAATGAAATTGAATAGTAATTATTGGGAAAATCGATATAACCAAAACGATATCCCTTGGGATAGTGGAAAAATAACAACACCATTAAAGGAGTATTTTAACCAAATCAAGGATAAAAATATTAAAATATTGATCCCTGGCTGTGGCAATAGCCATGAATTTAAGTACTTAATAGATAATGGATTTAAAAATGTTTTTGTTTTAGACTATGCTGAAAGTCCTATTGAGAATCTTAAAAAAGAAACATCAGAAGCTTTTCACGGAAATATACTAAAACAAGATTTTTTTGAACATCAAGAAAAATATGATCTAATTATTGAACAAACTTTCTTTTGTGCATTAGATCCTATTTTAAGGAAAGACTATGTAACAAAAATGTATTCTCTACTTCAAAACAAAGGTAAATTAGTTGGCTTACTGTTTCAATTTCCTCTAACCGAATCAGGACCTCCATTTGGAGGAAGTAAAGAAGAATACATAAACTTATTTTCAGATTTATTTGAAATAAAGACATTAGAAACCGCTCATAATTCTATAAAACCCAGACTAGGAAACGAACTCTTTTTTATCTTTACAAAAAAATAACCCATGACTCAGAATATTATACTAAATCATCAGGAAATTGAATTTAAAATTAAACGAATAGCCTATCAAATTTATGAAACTTTCATTAATGATGAGGAAATCATAATTGCAGGAATTCATGGCAATGGAAGTGTTTTTGCACAAAAACTTTCAAATGTTTTAAAAAGCATCTCTCCTTTAAAAGTTACTTTGTGCGAAGTAATGATTGATAAAAAAAATCCAAACTCTACCATAACAACTTCGATTGATAAATCTCTTTACGAAAACAAAGGTCTAGTTCTTGTTGATGATGTACTTAATTCAGGAACTACATTAATATATGGTGTCAAACATTTTCTTGACGTTCCTTTAAACAAATTTAAAACCGCTGTACTTGTCGATCGTAACCACAAAAAATACCCCGTAAAAGCTGATTTTAAAGGAATTTCACTATCAACTTCTATTTTAGAACATGTTCAGGTCGTTTTTGAAGAGAATAACGATTATGCTTACCTAGAATAGTTTTTGAATTTCAGAAACAATTTCTTCAGGTGATTTTTCATCAGTCACAACTGTGTATTTGCATTGATTATAAAAATAGCTTCTATCAAAAAGATGTTTTGCTATAAATTCAAATGTTTCTTCATCCTTTAAACTTTGCAGCAGAGGTCTTTTTGCTATTTCATTTTTCAATCTTGAAACGAGCACAGGAATACTTGTTTTTAAATATACCGAAAACACATCATCATTTGCTAAAAACAAATGATTGTTTGCATAACAAGGCGTACCTCCTCCCGTACTTAAAACATATGATTCATCACTTTCGATAATTCTCTTAAAAACTTCGTGCTCTTTTTTTCTAAAAAACACTTCACCTTCCTCAGAAAATATCTCTCCAACCGATTTTTTCATCTCATTTTCAATCAAAAAATCTAAATCATAAAACGGTAGTCCTAAGTTTTTAGCTAAAATTTCACCTGTTTTGGACTTCCCTGATCCCATGTAACCTATTAAAACAATTTTCCTCATAAATATAAAAGCCTATAAATAAACACTTTGAAAACAATTTTTAAAAAAACTCAAATTTATCATTAATTTAGTTTGAAATGTTAAAAATAAGGTATTATATTTGCACCCGCAATCAGGAAATGATTTAGACTCCGTAGCTCAGTTGGTAGAGCACATCACTTTTAATGATGGGGTCCTGGGTTCGAGCCCCAGCGGGGTCACAAATTTGACCGAATTAATTTCTTGAAAGCTTAGACTCCGTAGCTCAGTTGGTAGAGCACATCACTTTTAATGATGGGGTCCTGGGTTCGAGCCCCAGCGGGGTCACAAAAAGTCAAACATAATGTTTGACTTTTTTTGTTTCTGGCCATGTGGAGGAATTGGTAGACTCGCCATCTTGAGGGGGTGGTGCTGCAAGGCGTATGGGTTCGAGTCCCATCATGGTCACAAAATCCGCTAGTTGCGGATTTTTATTTAAAAATTCTTCGAAAAAAAGATTTTATAAACTCCTTTTTAGGACAACTTAAAATCACTCGAAAATCTTCTAAGATAGATGTTTTTTCATCCAAAAACTTCAAAATTAAGTTAGGATTAGATGTGGTAAACATTGAAGAGAAAATTTGCTTACCTAAGAAATTTTTTCTGTAAAGCACATCTACAAATAAATCATCATAAAAAGTAAACCTGTTAGATTTTTTGAACTCCCTGAAATCAATACTCTTTTCATTAAAAAATTCGACAACTTTTTTACTTTCTCTATCAGTATTTGAAAATGTAAATCCAGAACTCGCTTTTGTCCATCCACCAACTGTACCAATGTTTAGAATTTTTTTTGTGTTGTTTTTCCAAAAAGGATAAGCTGTCATCGGTATATTACCTTTTTCTTTAGAAATTATTTCAAATGTTTCTATTCCAAAATTCTCTAAATAAGTTTTTATTTCAGATTCATATTCATCAGAACCTAATACTTCTGACGAGAAAAGTGTATATTCTATTAGTGCTTCTTTTTCGGATACCGGTAACACATACATAAACCGCGTATTCCCTCTTTGAGGTACAGAAAAATCCATAAAAAGTGCTTCCGCAGGATTAAAACACTTTTTCTCACTCCTTATAAACCAACCCACAAAATGCTGCTGTAACAAAGGAAACTTTTCTTGGTTTTTTAATTCATTATAATCAAAAACAGAATTGAAAAGATATGAACCTACATAATTAGTTTCTTTAGTTTCTACAATTACAGAATCTTTATCTTCGGCAAAAGAAACAAACTTTTCTTTTATCCACTTTATGTTGTAGTCTTTTGTAATTTCTTTATAATAATTGTAGAAACTTTTTGATTCTATCATCTTATATGACAAACCATTCAAGCAATCTATTTTTACTGATTGATTTATAAAAAAAGCTTTATCCCATTTATGTTTTAAAATTTCATCCCATTTGCCTTTCCCTTCTTCCCAAAAACACCAGGTTCTGTCATTTATATTCTTATCGTCGGGCTCAATCACTAATACATTTTTATTTTCTAAAATACCTTCTTCTGCCATTTTAATGATTGTCATCATAGCTGCCAAACCTAATCCAGAAAATATAAAATCGTACTTCATCTATTAATGATTTTAACAAAAATAAACATTCTAAATCATTATTTTATTAAATTTGTTTAACAAATAAGTAAAAATAATGAACAATATAAAGTCTGTTTTCAGTATTAAGGATCTTGAAAACCTTTCTGGAATTAAAGCACACACAATACGTATTTGGGAAAAAAGATATAATGTTTTAGAACCAATGCGAACTGACACCAACATAAGAGTGTATGATAGCAACAATTTACAAAAGTTGTTAAACATCACTTTACTTCACAATCATGGCTATAAAATATCTAAAATATCCAAAAACAATAGTAAAGAAATATCTGAATTAGTCAAAAAAATAATAACCGAAAAAAATGCAAGAAACCACGCCTTAAATGCATTTAAATTGGCAATGATGAACTTTGATCAGACACTTTTTACAACGACCTACAACGAATTACTATCCAAAAAGACTTTTAAAGATGTGTTTGTTGAAGTTTTTATCCCTTTAATGGAAGAGATTGGACTTTTATGGCAAACAGAAACCATATCACCTGCACACGAACACTTCATTAGCCATTTGATTAAACAAAAAATCCTTGTTAACACAGAAATACTTCAAAACTCAAACCCCACTAAAAATGATAAAGTATTTGTACTTTTCTTACCTGAAAATGAAATTCACGAACTAGGTCTTTTATATTTAAACTACGAATTAGTCTATAATGGCTATAAAACCATATATTTATCTGAAAGTATTCCGTTAGAGGATCTAGAAAGTATGCCAAATTATTTTGAAAATATTTGCTATTTGACCTATACAACTGTAGAGCCAGACAAGGATAATATCAATAATTATATAAAAGAATTTAATGACAAAATATTATCACTAGGTAATTCTGAATTATGGATTGTAGGTAGATTAACAAACTATATTGATGATTCAAAATTAAATTCATTAATAAAGATATTTAGAAACACTCCTGAAGTCTTAACAGAAATTTAAGAATTGTTTAAAGATAATTTTGTTTAACTTTATATTACTTTTGTTGAACAAAATGAAAAAAAGTATTGCAATTATAGGTTCAGGGTTTTCTTCGTTAGCTAGCGCTTGCTATTTGGCAAAAACAGGTTACGAAGTAACTATTTATGAAAAAAATGAAACCATTGGCGGTAGAGCCAGACAATTCAAAAAAGAAGGATTTACTTTTGATATTGGTCCAACTTGGTATTGGATGCCTGATGTTTTCGAGCGTTTTTTCAATGATTTCAACAAAAAACCATCTGATTATTACGAATTGATTAAGTTGTCACCTGCCTATCAGGTTTATTTTGGAATAAATGACTACATAACCATTGCAGATAATTTAGATGACATTAAACAAACTTTCGAAACAATTGAGCCTGAAAGTAGTACAAAATTAGAAAGTTTCATAAAAGAAGCTAAAAGCAATTATGAAATTGCCATTAAAGAATTAGTCTATCGTCCAGGAGAATCAGCTTTAGAATTAGTAACACTAGAAACTGCTAAAAAAGTCAACCAATTTTTTAGTACTATTTCAAAAGATGTTAGAAGCAAATTCAAAAACAAAAGACTAATTCAGATTCTTGAATTTCCTGTTTTATTTCTTGGTGCTAAACCCTCTAACACACCATCTTTTTACAGTTTCATGAATTACGCCGATTTTGGTCTTGGTACTTTTCATCCAAAAAATGGAATGTATAGTGTAATTCTAGCTATGGAAGAATTAGCAAAAGAACTTGGGGTAAAAATTAAGACAAAAGCGAATGTTGAAAAAATTGAAGTTGAAAATGGTAAAGCATCAGCCATAATCGTGAACGGAAATATAGTTGAGGCTGATATTGTTTTGTCTGGTGCAGATTATCATCATTCAGAAACTTTATTAGACACGAAACACAGAGCATATTCTGAAAAGTATTGGGATAAAAAAACCTTTGCTCCTTCATCACTCCTATTTTATGTAGGTTTTGATAAAAAAATAAAAAATGTAGAGCATCATTCATTATTTTTTGATGTAGATTTTGATATTCATGCTCAAGATATATATGACAATCCAAAATGGCCTGAAGATCCGTTATTTTATGCAAGTTTTCCCTCAAAAACCGATAGCAATTCGGCACCAGAAGGAAAAGAAGCAGGTATCTTTTTAATTCCATTAGCACCAGGCCTTAATGACACTCCAGAATTAAGAGAACTCTATTTTGACAAAATAATAACGCGATTAGAAAAACTAACTCAACAAGAAATAAAATCAAGCATAGTATTTAAAGAATCATTTTGTGTAAATGATTTTATAAAAGAATATAACTCCTACAAGGGAAATGCATATGGTATGGCCAATACACTTTTACAAACGGCTTTTCTTCGCCCTAAATTACGAAGCAAAAAAGTAAAAGGCTTATACTTTACAGGACAATTAACAGTTCCAGGGCCTGGTGTACCTCCAGCATTAATTTCTGGAAAATTAGTAGCTCAACTAATCGAAAAATATTCTTAAACAACGCCTATGAAAGCATTATTCGACAAAGTATCCAATGATTGCAGTAAGATTGTAACTAAAACTTACAGCACTTCATTTTCTACAGCTGTAAAAATGCTGGCTCCAAGTATCCGTCAAGATATTTACAATGTTTATGGGTTTGTTCGCTTGGCAGATGAAATTGTAGATTCTTTTCATGATTTTGATAAAGAAGCTCTTTTTTCGATGTTTGAGTCAGAATTAAAACTAGCAATTGAACAAAAAATCAGCTTAAATCCTGTATTAAATTCATTTCAACATACGGCTCATAAATACAATATTCCTATGGAATTAATAGACTCTTTTATGAATAGCATGCGATTGGATTTAACTAAAAGTATTTATGCTACACGAGAAGAGTACGAGAATTATATTTATGGCAGTGCTGATGTTGTAGGCTTAATGTGCCTCAAAGTTTTTGTAAAAGGTAATGATGAGCTCTATGAAAAATTAAAAAAACCGGCAATGAAATTAGGCTCAGCTTTTCAAAAAGTTAATTTCTTGAGGGATTTAAAAGCCGATTTTGAGGATTTAGACAGAACATATTTTCCTAATACAGATTTAAAAAACCTCAACGAAGAATCAAAACAAACAATCATAAAAGATATTGAAGAAGATTTTAGAGAAGGTTTCGAAGGCATAAAAAATCTACCTCTTGAAGCTAAATTTGGTGTTTATACTGCGTATATTTATTATAAAAAATTACTAACAAAATTAAAAAGAACTCCTTCATCTGAAATAAAAAACACCAGAATTAGAGTTCCAGATTATCAAAAAGTAAGTTTACTTGCTAATTGTTATGTAAAATATAGATTAAACCTTTTATAAAATGATAATTCACGTTATAGTATTTATATTAACATTTTGTTTCATGGAGTTTATGGCTTGGTTTAGCCATAAATATATAATGCATGGGTTTTTATGGTATTTACATGCTGATCATCATAAAAAAGATCATGAGTCGTGGTTTGAAAGAAATGATGCTTTTTTTATTTTTTATGCTTTAGTAAGTATCGGTTTTTTTCTTTTATGGAAATATAACATTCTCAACATAGGATTAGCGATTGGTGTAGGCATTTTTGTCTATGGTTTGGCTTACTTTATGGTTCATGATATTTTTATTCATCAACGATTTAAACTTTTTAGAAATGCTAACAATCGTTATGCCCGTGCCGTGAGAAGAGCTCATAAAATGCATCACAAACACATCGGCAAAGAAGATGGAGAATGTTTTGGCATGTTACTTTTTCCTTGGAAATATTATAAAGAAACTAAATAAAAAAAGCGACCAAAAGGTCGCTTTTTTTATTTGAACAATTCCTGTAAAGGTTTTAACTGCTCGACATCTATTTTTGATTTTTGCATTAGTTTCAGCATTTCCATAACAGCTGTAGGATTCATATCATTTCCAGTGATTCTTATAACTGCTAATCCGTTTTCTGCTCTATTTCCATATAAGATAAACTCATCTATATGTTCGTCTTTACCAATGCATTTAAATTCGGCACCATCTTTACCCATACTTACCTTTATCAAAGATTCGTATTTTTTATCTTTTAATATTGAAGATATTTTTCTCTTTTCTGCTTCAAATTGAATTTGATTTTTATCATCAGCTTTAAAAGTCAAAATATTCACTTTATCAAAAGATTCTAGTACTTCTTTTTCATTTGAAGAAAGCTTTGTTTTTTCTAGATTTAAAATATTAGGAGTTACATCTAACACTGTAAAATCTTTGTTTTCGCTTTTTTCTACAAAATATTTCTGAAGTGTAGGTTCATTTTTACAACCTACTATAAGTAATACTAAACCTAATGAAACATATTTTACAACACTTTTCATAAGCTTTTTATTTACTCGCTTTTTTTAATTCCTCTCCACCAGGAAGATTCATACGATTAGTTAATGTAGACAATTCATTAATATCAAAGTTTCCCGTTAATGACATTAATACAGTCTCGTTACCTTTTGCGTTTGTTCCTTCAATAAACATAAGCAATTCCTTAACCTGTGAATCTGAATTTCCTGATTTCACATAAATCTTAACGTTTTTACCGCCATCATTTACTCTCATCAACTCTTCTAAATTAGTTGATTTTAAGTATTTGTCAACATTACCTCGCATATCTGCAGTAGTTTTATTACTTGAAGTCATAAACACTTTCAAATTGTCTAACTTTTTAATTAAAGCTAAATATTTTTGAGCATCTTTATCCGAAGCTTCCATTTTCACTTTACTCATTAAATCGAACATTTTTTTGTTTACCACAATAGAAGTAACTCCCTCTTGGCCATCATATTTGTCAAATAATGTTTGTGCTTGACTAAAAAATGGTAACAAAATAAATGTTGCTATTATAACTATTCGTTTACTCATAGATATTGATTTATTTTTTTGGAATTCGTGAATCTTTGATTTCATGATTGATAATTTTAATTATTGTTTTTAAATACTCTGTTTTTTGCATTCTCGTACTCTTGTACATACTTAACACTTTCTATACCAATGTTTACATTTTGTGACAATAGAGCCAATGCCTTTTGAGTTTGTTCAAATGCTTCCTGTGGATTTTCATAACTCCCTAGTTCATTTTTAACCTCTTGAGGTTGGATACTATTCATATAAAAAGTAATCATTCCAAGCAAAATTACCGTTGAAGCTGCTATTGAAATCCACATGCTCTTTTTACTTACTTTTTGTTGTGGAAAATCTTTAGTGAATTCATCTAATTTAGCTTGAGAGAAGTAACCAAACATAGCCTTATATTGCTCTAAATGTGGCGCCACATTTGGAGATGAAAAGTAGCTGCGCAACTCCTTTTCTTCGGCCAGAGAGGTTTCTCCTTGAAAGTATTTTTCTATAAATATTTCTATTTTATTGTAATCCATAATTATGGGTATTAATCATTTTTTCACGTATTGCTTTTCGGGCTCTTGATAAAGCTACTCGAACAGCAGTTTCATTCATTCCTAAAACTTCAGCAATTTTTTCAAACTCGTACTCTTCTATATCTCGCATCTGAATAACTAATTTTTGCTGTTCTGGCAAATCATTGATCCATTTTTCAACCCAATTCAAAGAATCCTGATCTTCAATTTTTTTATGCAATTCAGCGCTTTGCTCAGTATAGTTATTATGTACAATTTTCAAATTTGTTGCTCGTTTAGATTTCAAAACATCTAAACAATGATTTTTGGTAATTGTCATTGCGTAAGCTTCAACACTTCCATACTCTTTCAGAGCATCGTTTTTATTCCAAAGTTTTATGAGAACGTCTTGAGTTGCATCTTCTGCTTCTTCATTACTAACAAGGAGTCTTTTAGCCAATCTGAACAGCTTATCCTTAAACGGTTTTATAGTATTTAAAAATTCAGATTGGTTCATTTAATTGACTTGTTATATTAGCTAGACGATTGATAAAATGTTTTGTTACATTAACTTTAAAATAATTTTTAACTCACTAAATTTACAGAAATTAAAAATCAATAAAAAATGAAAGCTTTCACTAAATCAATACTTTTTCTATTGCTTTTTGGTGCATTTATAATTTCTTGTGAAGACTATGACGATAACCCTTCAAGCTATCCTATACAAAACTTTATATGGAAAGGATTAAATGGTTATTATTTATATCAACCAGATATCCCAGATTTAAGTGATTCAAAATTCTATATACAAAAAGACTTAGATAATTATTTAAGTAATTTTTCATCACCAAAATCATTATTCGAAAGTTTAATATATCAACGAAGCACAATTGACAAATACAGTGTACTTTACAGCGACTATACAAAACTTGAACAAGCGCTAAGTGGTTCTAGTGACAGTAATGGGTTAGAATATGGTTTAAATTATAAATCTGGCAGTACTACTGATATTTTTGGATGGGTAAAATATATTATGCCGAATTCTGATGCTTCCACAAAAAACATTCAACGAGGAACAATCTTTTATGCTGTAAATGGAACCCCATTAACGATTAGTAATTATAGAAGTCTATTAGCAAACACATCATACACATTAAATTTAGCAGACTATAATAATGGTGCAATAACGCCTAATGGGCAATCTGTTTCATTAGTAAAAGGATCCTATACAGAAAATCCAGTTTTAATAAAGAATATACATGTTCTAGGTTCACGAAAAGTTGGTTATCTAATGTATAATGGTTTTTATGGAGCCTATGAAAATCAACTTAATGATGCTTTTGGTTATTTAAAAGGTGAAGGAATTACTCATTTAGTTCTAGATTTAAGATACAATTCAGGTGGTTCAGTTGCAACAGCTACAAGACTAGCTAGTATGATTACTGGTCAATTTACTGGACAAGTTTTTGCAAAACAGCAATGGAATCCTAAGCTTATGGCTAGGCTAGATCCAAGTAGTTTAAATAATTTATTTACAAACTCAACAAACTCAGGAAGTACACTAAACAATCTAAATCTTAATAAAGTCTATATTTTAACAACTAAAAGCACCGCTTCTGCAAGCGAATTAGTGATCAATTCGCTTAAACCTTATATTGATGTTGTACAAATTGGAACAACAACTACTGGAAAAAATGTAGGCTCGATAACCTTGTATGACTCTGATGATTACACAAAACAAAATATAAATCCAGATCATAAATATGCAATGCAACCTATTGTCCTTAAGATTGTAGACAAAAACGGCTTTGGAGATTATGCGCAAGGTATTAGTCCTACTTCACAAAATACATTAGCAGAAAACATTGGTAATTTAGGAATCCTTGGTAATGCAAGCGAACCTTATCTTGCTAAAGTACTTGACCTTATTGCTAATGGTGGGAAAATGGCTATTCCTAAAACATTTAAAGTATTTAATGAAGTTTCAGAAATTGGAGAACGTGATTTAAGTAAAGAAATGTATATCAATGAAATTCCTTTAAAAAAACAATTTTGATGTTTTCTCCTTTGTGCAATAAACCTCTACTTCCCATAATTTTTACTCAAAATATAGATGAGCAACATTATGTTTTATTATAAAAACAATTCATTTTACAAAACAAAACGTCCCTTTCATTGAAAGGGACGTTTTGTTTAAATTAAGTTATCAAACTAGTTGTTAAAATAAAAACCATTTGGACCGACACCTACTGTTAAAGTCTTTTTCAAAGTTCCTGTTAAAGAATAAATATAAGCATTACTATTCGCAGTAAAATCACCACCATCAGCAATGTAAATATTATCGTTATTTACAGAGAAACCATACATTTTACCATAAACTGATGTAGAAGAATAAGTTAAAATAGCTGTGGTTGAAGCCGCAGAAGCTGTAATATCCATTGCATAAACAGATGTATCTACTGTATAATAGATTTTATTGTTATAAATATCCAAGTTTTTAGCATCGTTTAATGCAGCGGGAAACACAACATTGCTCAATGTACTGTCAGACAATTTCACTTTAACTATTTCGCTTGGTCCTCCATAAGGACTTCTTAACACATATAAAATTCCATTATGTACCTCCATAGTATCTGCATCAGAACCTACAGCAATAGGTGCTTCTACAGTATTTGTAGTAGGGTTTACAACTAAAACATTAGTGTTATTATAAGGCTCTGTAATGTATAGTTTTCCATTTTCTAACACAATTCTATTCGCTGTAGCATTTAATGGAATTGTAGATTCTACAGTATTCGTAGAAAGATTAATAACCGCAACATAATCATCCGTATTTCCAGTTGTTGGATTCGCATAAGAATAAGTGTTTGCATTAGTAACGTAAGCCTTACCATCTTTTACCACACCATATCTTGGTGCCACGAGACCTGTTTCAATTTTAGCAACTAATTTGAAAGTTACTCTATTCACTACAGTAATTTTATTAGAACCACCAGCAATGATATACGCATTATCTCCATTAAAAAATATAGATTGAACATATTTACCAAACAAATCCCCTGGATTTACAGTTCCATAAACGTCTTGCATAAAACTACCTAAATCATTACTTATAAAAGATACTGAACCTTGCCCCGAACCTCCTTCATTTAAGATAAAAGCACCATTAGTATAGACTTTTGAATCATCTGGAGCATTATCATCATTATCACTACATGAAAGAAATACTGACATACTAGTTAGAGCAACTAAAAACATTTTATTGAACTTCATTTTACTAAAATTTAAGTGTTATATATAAATTAAAATTTCTACCTGGAAACGGCCTATCTTCCAAGCTTTGGTATTTTTCATTAAACAAATTCAGAACCTGAAAACCTACTTTAGAAGAATTTAAAAATTCAAAATCATAGTCGATTCCAGCATTTGATACTTTATAAGCTTTTATGATTTGCTTTGGATCATTATCTGATCTGGTATATACAAATCCATTATATAAAAATTGATAATTAGCAGAAATTTTTTTGTAAGAATAAGCAATTGTCCCAGTCATTTTATGGAAAGGGACGAAGAAAAGCTGTTTTTTGGTTTCTTGATTTTCTGAAATGGTATAAGCATAGGTTCCGTTTATTCTAAAATTGTGCTTCCCAAAATTGTTTGCCCATCCCAACAAGGTTTCTGCTCCATAAGTATTTACCCTATCGGTATTTTGCGGAGACCAGCCTCCTGATACATTTCCAGGAACCCAATTAATCATGTCTTTTATCTTAATAAAATAAAATGTTTGAGACAAGGTTATTTTTTTATATGAAAATACATTTCCAAGCTCAGCTTCATAAGCACTTTCGGGTTTCAAATTTGGGTTTCCGTAATCTGAAGTTCCTATCCAGTACAAATCATTAAAAGTTGGGATTCTATAGTTTTTAGAAAAATTAGCCTTTAGAGTATAAAAATGACCGAAAGCATATGAACTTCCCAATGAAAACAACAATGGACTTTGATAATTATTGGTAACCTCTTTTCTAACACCAAACTCATTTTGCCATTTATTCGGAACATTAAGTTTGACCATTACTGCACCAGAGCCAATTTCTCTAACATTACTGCCAAAACTAGTTCCAAATCCTTTGGTACGATTATAATCTAGTGTGCTGTAAACCTTTAAAGACTCAATCAATTTATAGCTTAAATTTAGTTTAGTTATCACACATTCTGATTTACCAAAACTAAAGTAGTTGCTGTTTATATCTCCAAAGTATTTGTAGTTTTCAAAAATGTAGGCCGATTTAAAATTGGCAGAAAACCTATTGTAATCTCCTACATACTCTATCAAGTTTCGGCTAAAGCTATTGACATATTTTGTTTTTGAATCAGATTCGGAAATCAAAGAAAGGTGTCTATCGGTATCTGAAGTTTGAGTATAGAGTTTCAGAATATTATGTTGGTTTATTTTGTAACCAACGTTTGCGTTTAGACTTGTATTAAAATATTCTCCATTTAAATTTTTTCTTTGAATTCCTTTCCATGTATATAATCCAACGTAAGGGTAGTCATTTTTAGAAACATTATATGAAAATCCAATTTGTGCGTTCCACTTTTCATTGGAAACATTCATTTTATAATTCGTCCCAAATGTATTGAAGCTACCATAAGCGATTCTAAAATCATTAACAAACTGTTTTTTAAAAATCAAATCGTTGTTCAAATGCACTGTACCACCAATAGCACCACTACCATACAACACACTTCCTCCTCCAGCTTTTACATCGATAGAATTAAAATCATTAGGAGTAATGGTATTAAAATCTGTATTTCCATTTAGCTGTGAATTGATATTAATTCCGTTCCAAACAACTGCAGTTTGTGATGCTGTTGTCCCTCTAAAAGAAACGGTAGATAACATTCCCCGACCATATTCTTTAAAATAAATAACACTATTGTAGTTTAATAAGCTTGAAAGAGATGATTGATTTTTATTAATTATCGAATCGTTAATAGCCAAAATAGATTGCGATTGATTATTGTTTTTCAAATAAACATCAGAAACGACAACTTCCTTAATTTGATGAATAGTATCGCTCTGCGCAGAAATACATTGGCACAGTAATAAAAAACAAAATAAAAACAGCTTTTTAGCAGTCATAATTTCTAAACCTTTTTTCCCGAAAGTTTGATAATTTATGTACTAGGCAGGTCTCCTGGCTCGCGTCTTGTTGTTTACCTTCCCATCTCTTTGTTTTAAAACGAGACAGTGGTGTGTGTAGATAACAACAAGCTTCATAGCTTACAGTTGCGGGTACAGCTTAGGTATTTCACCTAATTCCCTTTTAATGTGTTTTGCAAAAAAAGCAAAACAACAACCTCAATACGGATGCAAATATAACATTCCAATTAGAAATAATGCAAATTATATCTTCATTTTAAATATTTTATTAAAAAATATTAAACCAAAAAGACTATTTCTTTTTCTTTTTATATCTTTTATAAAGTATAATCGAAATCACAATAATATGAATAAATAGTATTGTGTAAAGTGCATACATGAATTCTTTTGAGTTGATATCCATAATTTTAAAGTATAATTTTAATCACTTGACCAAAATCTACTTTATTAGAAAAAGCATCTTTCAAATCAAGACTCATTTGTTTGCATAAAAAACTTCTAATTACACCAGCGTGTGTAACTATTACTAAAGAAGAAGTATCTTCTTTTTTTTCTTCGATGAAAGAAAGAACTCTATTGTACAACTCTACAAATGATTCTCCACTAGGAACATTTACATTCACAAAATCTTTCATCCATGGGTCTATTTCTTCCGAAGGAATATCGTCCCAATTTTGCAATTCCCAACTCCCGAAATTCATTTCCATCAAACGCCTGTCAACATTATAATTGGAAGTAGACAAATAATTCGCTAAAATAGTACAGCGCTGCAACGGACTCGAATAAAACAATGCTTCCGCAGGTAATTGTTTTTTTATCTCTTCAAACTGGTGCAAATAAGGCTCTAATAATTCAACATCTGCCTGACCGTAGCAAACACCTTTAGGACAAACCGTTTCTGTATGACGAACTAAATAAACTTCCATATAGCAATAGCCGATAAATAAAAAACAACTTCACAAACCTGTTGGGTGGCACCAAGACAATCTCCGGTATAACCGCCAATCCATCTTTGGAAATAACGGGCGAGATAAATCCGTATTAAAAACACAGGTATTAAAGTCAAAATAAATTGCCACTGAAAATACGACAATACAAGTAATGGAACTAATCCAAAAAAGAAAGCCCCTACCACTTCCCTCCATGTAAAACTTTTAGCAATGGGTTTACTTTTGCTGGTAGCATCTTCACGGGAATATTCGTGAGTGAACACAATGGAAACTGCTGCCAATCTACTCAAGGAGTATGCCGTAACAAATAGTAAAAGATAAATAATAGGCTGGTTTAAATTAGATTCTCCAGTCATTTTAAGAAGCCCAGTAAGAGACATTAATTTTATAAGTAAAAGCAAAAATACACCAATGGCGCCATAAGCCCCAATAGCACTGTCTTTCATAATTAATAGTATCTTCTCTTTAGTCCAGCCACCTCCAAAGCCATCACAAACATCAGCAAAACCATCTTCATGAAAAGCTCCAGTAACCAATATAGAAGTAATCATAGAAAGTAGTACCGCAATTTCAGATCCAATAAGATAATCGAACAAAATAAAGATCCCAAAAGCAACCAAACCTACTATCCAACCCACTAAAGGAAAATAACGAGAAGCTTTGTTGAGATAATCAGGGTCATGGTTAATATTTTTCGGACATGGAATCCGAGTATAAAACATCAAGGCAGTAAAAAATATATCTAGTTCTTTCTTCATATTATAATCTTTCTTTATTGCTGACTCCCGCACTCTCAAAGCTTGCCATTTTATTCAAAAAAGCTATCGCTGAATTCAAAATAGGCATTACAATTGCACAGCCTGTTCCTTCACCCAATCGCAAATCCAATTGCAAAACAGCTTTGGCATTCATATATTCCAATAATTTTGCATGTGCCTGTTCGGCTGACTGATGGCTGAATACCGCATTCTTAATAATTCCCGGTTGTTTTGTACAAGCAATCAGAAAAGCCACACTGCAAATGAAACCGTCCACCAAAATCAGCATATTGTTTCGATACGCTTCAAGCATTCCGCCTGCCATCTCAAGGATTTCAAAACCACCGAAATAAGCCAATCGTTCATCAAGATTATCAGATCCTCCATAGGATTCTATGGCTTTCCGCAAAATTTCACTTTTAAACCGCAACTTCTCTTCATCAACTCCGGTTCCTTTCCCGACACATTCTTCAATGGAAATTCCGGTAATAATACTCATCAAAACCGAAGCTGTCGATGTATTCCCAATCCCCATTTCTCCAAAACCGATACAATTACTTCCTTGCTTAGCAATTTCTGCTACTATTTCACTTCCTTTTACAAAGCAAAGTTCCTTTTGACTTTTAGTCATAGCTGGTCCATGCAAGAAAGATTGTGTCCCTTTATCTATAGATGCAGAAATAAGTTTAGCATTAGGCGGAAAATCATAATTAACTCCCGCATTAACAATAGATAAATTAATGTTGTTCTGCTTACAAAAAACATTGATAGCAGCTCCTCCTTCCAGAAAATTTGTCATCATTTGACGGGTAACATCTTGCGGATAGGCACTCACACCATGGGCAGCAATTCCATGATCGGCAGCAAAAACAACAATATTTGGCTGTTTGATTTCAGGTGTTAACGATTGAAAAACCATACCAATTTGCTTAGCCAAAGTTTCCAAAACTCCCAGTGCACCATTTGGTTTAGTTTTATTGTCTATTTTGTGTTGTAATTCTGCTTGAAGCTCAATATTATCTCCAGATATTACTTTTTCTCCCAATCCTTTTTCTAAGTCCTCTTCATGTATTTCTGTAATCTCTTTAACAAAAGGTTTCTCAGATTTATGCTTCCATTTCAATTGTTGAAGCATCGGTTGATTATCGTAATTGGTCGCGGGCTTTCCTACACAAAAATACCCCAAAGGCTCAATATGTTCTGGTAATCCAATAAGTTTTTTAAACTGATAATAGTTAAGAATTGAAACCCATCCCATGGAATATCCTTGTTCCGTCAACGACAACCAAATATTTTGTGCCGCACAAACCGCACTGAACTTAATCGCTTCATTACTTCCCACCGTTCCAATGGTGAAATTATTCAGCACCGACCGATCATAACAAATAACCATTCCTACCGGTGCTTCTTCAATGGCTTCCAGTTTCAATGCCTGGTATTGCTCTTTCTGTACCTCATCATCGGTCTGGTTTGCCGCCTTTTCATCATATTCCTGAAAGAGTTTCTTTACCGCCTGTTTTATGGCGGTTGATTTGATGATATAATACTTGGTTGCATCGGTTAAACCTACAGATGGTGCCCAATGCCCGGCCTGCAATGCTTTTTCCATAACAGCTTCCGGCACTTCATCACTTAAAAAATGACGTGTATCACGTCGGGATTTCATTATATCATCCAAATAACTCATACATTCTTCTTAATTGATTTCCCAGACTACAAAACAGTAGTCATTATAGGTTTTGGTAGTATATTCTGGTAATGTAATCGCTTCTGAGAATAATGGACAGTTAATTACCATGGTATGGAATTCACCATTCTCTCCACAGGAGTCTATTTCTTTCATTTCTAATTCTTCGGCCAATTCCAAAGTCATGATTTTCCCTAAATAACTTTCTCCCATTTGTGTATTACAGGAAACTATCATCGTCTGAATGCCTTCAGAAATCATTTCTTTAACCAATTTCACTCTATCATCCTTCCACAAAGGTAAAATTGCTTCTAATTCTGCGACTTTACACACCTTTTCTTCCCAATCTCTGTGCGGTTGTAAATCAATGTCTCCAAAAACAGCCGCATCTAGATTATAATCACTCTTCAATTTTCGCAAAGCATCAACGAACTTTACTTCATAGTCACTCCATGTCGCCGGAATTGTTACAATGGGTAAATTCATCTTGGCAGCTTGTTGATTCAAGATATACAATGGTAAACCATGAGAACGTGAAACCTGACCGTTTTCATTCATCATGTTGAGCAATACTCTTGGTTCTAAACCTATAGCAACTGCTTTCATCATTGCATAACAAGAATCTTTACCCCCACTCCAAGAAGTCATGAAATTCATATTATCCTTTTATTTTAACAGGTATCCCCGAAACCATCAATACAACTTCATCAGCATTCTTTGCAAGATATTGATTCATCCAACCTTGTAATTCGGTAAACTTCCTTCCGATATGTGTTTCAGCATGCACGCCCATCCCTATTTCATTGGTAATTATGATAATCGTTGCATTTTGCTGTTGCACCAAAGCATCAAACTGGGCTTTTGCCTGTTCTAAACTCAGCGACACGTCGTTTTTGGTATCGACGAAAAAATTGGTCAGCCAAAGCGTAACACAATCCACAATAGCGACTTTTCCTGAAAAATCAATAGTACTTAACTGTTTTTCTTCTTCTATATTAATCCATCTCTCATCTCTTTCTGCCTGATGACGGTCTATTCTTTTCTGGAAATCTCCGTCCCACTTTCTAGCTGTTGCTACATAAATTGGATTCAATGAAAGTTCCATAGCCAAGTCTTGAGCATAACTACTTTTTCCAGAGCGCTCACCTCCTGTTATTAAATAAATCATTCTTTATTTTTAATAGTAAATCTTTGTGTTTAATATGGGCAATGTCTGCAACCATTCTTGCAGCAGTAGCCTCTTTTTAAATGATACCATGATTTAAAAACGTACTTTCCGTCTTCTAAATAATAATCTATGCCTTCCTGTAAACTTCCAGCTTTAGGCAAATCTTTAGTTCTGTTTTCTAAAGCATTTTCGGGGGTAATGGTGTCAACATAAGCATCAATCTTAACTAAACAAGCTTCTTTAAAACAATTTGGACACAAACAATCAACCACATCTGAAGGAGAAAAAATGGGCGGAAAATCATTACACCAACATTTATTACCATCTAAAGTATCTCCGCAATTGAAATCAGTTTTACAGGTAGAACATTTTTTAACTCGTATGGTATTCATGCGGTAAAGATAGTGTTTGTCAATTTTTGCAATAAAAAAGAATCCGATTTTTTTTGCAAATTCTTTTACCTTTGCTGGAAATAAGCACAAACTAATGAAGACTTCTCTCTTTAAAGCCCTTTTTATTTCTTTTTTTTCATTTGCTATTGGTTGTAAGAAAAATGAAAAAACTGAAATTGTTAAAAAAACTACTTCAGAAGAAGTAATTCAATATGCCAGCGGACTTTCAATTCACAAATACACAGGATATTCAGTTGTAAAAGTAACCAATCCTTGGCCGGAAGCCAACAAGGACTTCACCTATGTACTGAAAGAAGAAAAAGGCATTGTTCCGGACAGCCTTCAAAAATACACAACCGTAGCGGTTCCCCTGAAATCCATCGTGGTGACTTCCACAACCAATGTGCCTTTCCTTGAAATGCTGGGTGTGGAAAACAAATTGGTGGGCTTCCCGCATACCAATTATATTTCTTCGGAAAAAACTAGGACGCTTATAGATAAAGGTATCATAAAAAACGTAGGTCAGAATGAACGTCTCAACATGGAGAAACTAATCGAACTTTCTCCTGAACTGATTGTAACTTTCGGTGTGGACAACAACAATCCGATGATCAAAAACCTTGAAAAAAGTGGGCTGAAAGTTATGATTCAAGGCGACTGGATGGAACAATCTCCACTTGGAAAAGCAGAATGGATTAAATTGTATGCGGCATTGTTCGGAAAAGAAAAAGAAGCAGATGTCTTATTTGACAATATTGTAAAAGAATACAACGATGCACTCGTTTCGGTAAAAAATAAAGAGGCAAAAGCTACGGTTCTTTACGGTAATATGTACCAAAAACAATGGTTTGTAGCCAAAGGCAACAGCTGGGTAGCTCAATTTCTGAAAGATGCCAAAGCAAATTACCTATGGGCAGATGTGGAAGGTACGGGAAGTTTGGCATTAACTTTTGAAAAGGTATTGGAAAAAGCTAAAATGGCCGATATATGGATTGCTGCTGGTACATTTAAAACACTGGACGAATTATCTGCAAGTAACCCGCATTACAGTCAGTTTAATGCTTTCACAAAAAGAAATGTATATACTTTCGAAAGTAAATTGGGAGCTACAGGTGGAACTGTTTATTACGAACTGGGACCAAGCCGTCCTGATTTGGTCTTAAAAGACTTTATCAAAATTTTCCATCCTGAATTATTGCCGGATTACAAGTTAACATTTGCAGAAAAACTGAAATAAATTGGCTAACCAGAAACGAAATACCATCTTATTCATCCTACTGGGACTAGCATTGATGTTACTTTTACTGATAAACATCAGTTTTGGTTCAGTAACCATACCATTCAAGGAAGTAATCAACAGTTTAACCGGCGGGGAAGCCAGTAAATCCACTTGGGAATACATCATAATTAATTATAGATTACCCAAAGCCATTACAGCTATCTTAGTTGGTATGGGACTTTCGATAAGTGGTTTACTAATGCAGACCTTATTTCGAAATCCATTGGCAGGGCCTGATGTTTTGGGTTTAAGTTCAGGAGCAAGTTTAAGCGTTGCCTTTGTAATATTGGGAGCTGGATTATTGCCTCCTTTTTTGAGTTCAATATTTTTATCACCTTACGGTTTAGTATTAGCTTCTACTTTTGGAAGTTTTGTGGTTCTAATTGCTGTTTTATTGGTTTCACAAAAACTACGCGACACTATGGCGATACTGATTGTAGGATTAATGTTTAGTAGTTTTACCAATGCTTTTGTAAATATCCTTACTTACTTCAGTACTGCAGAACAATTGCAAAAATTCGCTTTTTGGTCTATGGGAAATCTAGGGAATTTATCTTGGATGTCAATAATTTTATTATCGATATGTGTGTCAATAGGGCTTTTATTGGGTCTAGTTAATGTAAAGCCTTTAAACACCTTGCTTTTAGGTGAAAATTACGCAAGAAGTTTGGGGCTTAATTACAAAAGAACAAGGCTAATCATTTTATTTACCACCAGCATTTTAACGGGAAGCATTACCGCTTTTGCAGGTCCAATAGCTTTTATTGGATTAGCAATACCTCATATTGCTAAATTATTGTTTCAAACCAGCAATCATTCGGTTTTGTATTGGAGTACACTCTTATTAGGCGCATCAGTAATGCTAATTTGCGATGTGGTTTCACAAATGCCAGGAATGGAAATAACTCTACCCATCAATGCAATCACTTCTTTAATTGGAGCGCCTGTTGTAGTTTGGCTTTTGGTACGAAAACGTAAAATGATGAATTAGGATAATGGTAAATATCTCATGAAAGAAATAATTCTACATACCGAAAACCTAACTACTGGTTACACTTCCAAAGCTGGAGAAACGATTATTTGCCAAAATTTAAATCTTGAATTTAACACTGGAAAACTTATTGCCTTAATTGGAGCAAATGGTATTGGAAAATCGACTTTATTGCGTACCATTACTGGTATTCAAAAACCCCTTAAAGGGAAAGTTTTTCTCAAGGATAAAGAAATTTCAAATTATGAACCATTAGAATTGGCACAAAACCTCAGTGTCGTATTAACCGAGAAACTTCCCTCAAGCAACTTAACAGTTTATGAACTTATTGCTTTAGGCAGGCAACCATACACCAACTGGATTGGCACTTTAACTAAAACTGATAAAGAAAAAATTAATCAAGCCATTGAGTTGACCCAAATTTCTCATCTTATCAGTAAAAAACATTACGAAATAAGTGACGGGCAACTACAAAACGTTTTGATAGCAAGGGCTCTTGCACAAGACACACCACTAATCATTTTAGACGAACCTACTACTCATTTAGATTTACACCATAAAGTATCGTTATTTAAATTATTAAAGAGATTATCGGCAACAATGAATAAATGCATTCTTTTCTCTACACATGATATTGATTTAGCAATACAATTGAGTGATGAAATGATTGTCATGACTAAAAACAATATCATTCAGGACGATCCTTGCAAACTGATTGAAATGGAAGTTTTCAATGCTTTGTTTGAAGATGAAGATATTGTTTTTGACGCTGTCAAAGGAAAATTTCTATTTAAATAATTAAGATTTTCTTCACATTTTTTTATTGGCAAAACTGTAATTTTAGAAATCAAATTTTGAACTATGAAAACTTTAATTACAGCTCTAATATTTATGTTTACATTAACTATCGAAGCGCAACTAAAACCCATTGCTTATTCTGATGGTGAACAAAAACTGGAAGGTCTTTTGGCTCAACCAAAAAAAGAATTAAAAAATAAAGCTGGCGTTTTATTACTTCCCGCTTGGATGGGTATTGAAAATAATGCTAAAGAAAATGCCACCGAATTAGCAAAACTAGGCTATATCACATTTGTGGCTGATATTTATGGAGTAGACAAAAGACCTCAAAACACAAAAGAAGCTGGACAAATTGCTGGATACTTTAAAAAGAATTATCAGGAGTATCAAAAAAGAATTCAATTAGCACTAGACCAATTAATAAAAGCTGGAGCCAATCCTGATAAGATTGCGGTAATTGGATATTGCTTTGGAGGTTCAGGAGCCATCGAAGCCGCACGTTCTAATATGAAAGTACAAGGAATCGTTTCTTTTCATGGTGGATTGGGAAGAGATGCCACTAGAAATATTGAACCCATCAAACCTAAAGTTTTAGTTTTACATGGTGCTGATGATTTTTTTGTTCCAGAAGCAGAAATAAAAGCATTCCAAGATGAAATGAATAAAGCAAAAGCAGACTGGCAAATGATTTATTATGCTGATGCTGTTCATTCTTTTACACACAAAGACGCTGGGAATGATAAAAGCAAAGGAACTGCGTACAATGAGAAAGCAGCTAAAAGATCATGGGAAGCTATGAAACAATTCTTCACAGAAATTCTCAACTAAACTAAAAGAAGTAAGGTATTTTTTTATTGATTTTATCTAAAATCCACCATAAGACAATCGCTGTAATACAAACCAAAAAATATTTGATGACCACAAAATCAAATGTTTTCTGTGGCAAAAACTTATACACTAAACGAATAGCATAGGGATGAGTCAGATAAATCCCTAAAGACAATGTTGAATTAATAGGAGCATCTAAAACTGATGCTCTTTCTTTTATTATACTAAAAGTTAACATACTCAATAAAGGTAAAAGCAATAGAAAATCCATAGCTTTTACTTTCAATTGATAATACAATCCCACTTCTATCAATAATAAAACCCATAAAGGAATGTAAAGCTTCTTTAATTTTAAAACATTAGATCCCCAAGAATCATATAAACTTCCAATTAGCATCATTGGAAAGGCAAAAAATAAAAAGTTTCTAGTAGTTCCAATAATTGAATGCACAAACTGAATATCTAAATAACGATGCAGAACATCAGCCTGAATTAAAACTTGAAAGACATATCCAACAGTTAGTAAAGAAATTATTAAACTCCATTTTGTATAAACCGAAGTATTTCGCGTCAAATACAACAAACCCACGGCCAAAACTGATGCCAATAAATACCATAGGTGCCAATACCCATAAATCAGTTTCAAAATCATATCAAAATGATTAAACCAACCCAAGTTGTAATATTTGATTAAATCAGGCAAATAAATAATTTGCCAAATCACATAAAGCAATAAAATACGTTTTACATATTTCCATAAATAAGCTGTGTCATTAAGTTTATTTTGCAAAAAGAATCCTGAAATCAAAAAAAATGTCGGCACTGCAATACGAGTAATTCCGCTAGCAATTTCATATGAAACCAACCCCTCTAATCCTTCCAATTTAGAAACTGGAAAGATATGCAAAGCCACAACCAAAAAGGCCATTACTACTTTTAATATATCAAGATTGTTATTGCGCATTACTTAAACAATAATTGTCTTCTTGCCTCTCCCACTACAAAAGCTACTGAATTAGCTATATTATAACTTCTTATTTTATCAGTCATAGGAATGGTTAAGTGATTTTCAAATTGTACCAAAACTTCTTCACTTAAGCCTACACTTTCTTTTCCAAAAACCAACCAATCTCCTTCTTTGAAATTGGCTTCATAATACGATCGATCGGCTTTAGAACTAAATAAAAAAACTCTGGATTTATCAGAAATCTGAGCAATCCATTCTTCTATATTATTGTATTCTTTCCAATCCAAATGTACCCAATAATCGAGTCCGGAGCGTTTTAAATTTTTATCTGTAATCTCAAAACCATAAGGCTTAATTAAATGTAAACGATTACCAGTTCCCACACACAAACGGCCAATATTACCAGTGTTATTAGGTATTTCAGGTTCGACTAAAACTATATTCAACATATTGGTTATTCTTAATTCATTTGTTCAAAAAAATCTAAAACTTCAAGTACTTCACCTGCTTTCAGATTATATAAATTTATAGTTCCCACACGAACACGCACCAATCGCAACGTAGGAAATCCGACAGCTGCAGTCATTTTACGAACCTGACGAAATTTTCCTTCAGTTAGTGTAATAGAAACCCAGCTTGTTGGACCATGACGTTCGTCACGAATTCTTCTGCCTTCACCAATAAATTCAGGTAAAGAGTCAATTTTATGAGATTCGCAAGGTTTAGTGGTATATCGTATCCCTTTGAAACCTATTTCAACACCACTTTTTAGCTTCTCAATAGCTTCGGAAGTGATGAGACCATCAACCTGTGCATAATATTCTTTCTCAATGGTTTTGCTTCTCACAATCTCACTCATAATTCCATCTGTCGTTAATAACAATAATCCTTCTGAATCTTCATCCAAACGACCTATTGCCATTGTTCCTTCGGGAAAATCAAACAATTCGCCTAACTTTTTTTTGGGACGTTTCTTTTCGTAGATAAATTGACTTAAATATCCGTGAGGTTTATGTAAAATAAAATGACGATGTTTCATAATCTTTGGCAAAAATAAAAAGACCATTCAAAAGAATGGTCTTTTAAATTTATTTGTTAATGTTTATTGTCGACTTTGTATGTAATCTGATAGTTCATCTACATTACTACTGAAAGAAAAAATACCATTTAATTTAAAATAATTCTTAGGCTCTGTACAAAAATCATAAGCATATTTAGCAAACTCTAATTTATTATCTTCAAAACTGAAAGTATTTGCAATTTGAATAATTTGATCTACATTCAAACAATTGTCATTAATAACTTGCTTTGCTGTTTTTAAACGAGTTTCCTCAAAACTTTGTTTTTTTATTGTAGTTAAAGCAGCATTAAAATTTGTTCCCGACATCCCCAATCTTCCTCTACAACCTCTTAACGGGCGATCTCCTTCATAAGGTCTTATATCTGAAACATGGCTGGAAGAAGATGTTGTAGTTGTTGTCGTTTGAGTTACAGTTCCACCACCCATAGAATCATTGATTGTCACTCCCATATTAACACCGCCAACATTCATACCAACACCCATCGATACACCATCTGTTTGAGTGGTAGTTGTGGTAGTGGTTGTTTGAGAAACGCCACCATTTACTGCAACACCTCTAGGCTGACCATAATGAACTACATATACATTTGGAGCAGGAATAAAATCAGGTTGTACTGGGATAGACGAAAAATAATTGAGTTTAGCTTTTGTCTTGTTATTTTTATCTCTTTTAATTTTATAAGTTACATCAGAAAAAACTCCGTCAACATCAGTTATCATTAAATTATTTTTAGATAAATCAACTAAAGTTTTATCTTCAAATTTAATTTTAGCGTTATAATAAGGCTGATTTAAATCTTCAACTCTTAGATTTGATTGTGGTATGTCATTAATCTGTTCTCCATTTAAAATAAGGGTAAACTTATCTCCATCCTCAGAAAAAATTGACAAATGACCAAACTGAGCAAAAGAAAAACAAGAAATAAACAAAAAGGCTAATAAAGTAATTTTTCTAATCATATTTTAAAGTTTTAAATAGTTGAAATAATTTAAGTTAGTTTTTCAAAAACAATGCCAATTTAAAAAAATCTTTTAAACACACTATTCTTTACTTTCGGATATCCATTTTTTCAATGATGCGTTGATATCAGTTTTAGGATTTTTTAATATAAAAATTGTTGTACCATACTCTCGAGCTAATGTATTCTCAATAGAATCAAAAACAATAACATTTTTAAATTTTTTAACCCCAATTTCTATTGCTTCTTTTTTGTTTTCTACTTCTTTTACCCAAATTATTGTTTCAATTTTATTCTCTAAAGGAAACCAATTAATATAATCAGCATTAAAAGAAACAGCTTTGACTGATTTATTTTTTGAATAAAAATTGATTGCTCCCGCTTGACCATAATTATCACATAAAACCAATGTGTATTTAGTATTATCTATGGTGGTCAAAGCTTTGTCTGTTTTTTGAGCTAACTCATCCCAACCCAACATATCAGCAAAATCCTGTGGTAAATCGTGTTCTTCTCCATCTTCCCATTCCAACATTCCTAATTCTTTATACTTTTTAGGATGTTCTTTGATGTACGCTGGCTCAACGTTTGGAAAGGCCAAATTATACATTGGTACAAATAACAAAATAGGAATTATTATAGTTACAGGACGAAGATATCTAAGCCATTTCCCTTGTAAAAGGTCTTCAGTATACACAGCACCAAAAGCAAGTAAAACAGGATATAAACCAATGGTATAATAGGCTTTCGCTTTAAAGAAAATAAAGATTACCATAGTCAACACAAAAGCCCAAAAGAAAACTTTATATTCTTTAAATGGCTTGTACTTCCAAAAACTAACAAACCCAATTAACAACACAAAAAAGGCTCCGAAAAAGAAAAGAATTTGCTCTTTGATAAAATCACCAATCTCTACATTCTCCAATTGAGTTTCTTTAAGCTCTTTCATGTGTCCAATTACCGGAAAATCGTGTTGAAACTGCCAAACTAAATTTGGCAATACAATCAACACCGCAAGAATTAAGGCAAAGTACAAATGTTTGTTGGCAAATACTTTTCGCTGAGGCGTAAGGATAATCGCAGGCAATAAGCCTAAAATCAAAAATATAATATTGTATTTATTTAAGAATCCAAATGCAAAAACAATGCCTGCAAAATAAAGCCATTTGCTATTTTCAGTTTTGATATATTGAATAATAGTGTAGTAGAATAATGTCCAAAGTAAAATGTCTAAACTGTTAGGCTGATACAAAATATTCATTCGAAGAATAACCGAAAACAAAACCGAAACAGCCCCTAGAATTAAAGCAAATAAGTTTCCTTTGATTGATTCTATAGTTTTCCAAACCACTAGAATGGTCAAAGCACCAAATAAAGCTGGGAAAAATTTTACCCAAAAAACAGTATTACCTAATAAATAAACAACATACGATATCCATGCAGTTAGCGGCGGTACAGAAACATATCCCCAATCTAAATGCTGCCCCTGATCCAAATGAAGAAATTCATCACGGTGTAAAGTATAGTCAGGAATGATTAAATGATATTGTAACCAAAACTTAAAAAGAACAAAAAAAACCAGTAAAAGGTATTTAACCTGAATATTCAATTTCATAGTAAGATTTTATTTACGCAATTTATGGTTTTTTAAACAAACCTAAAGCCTTAACTGTTTTATCGATTCATTTTATTGATTACTTTTACATAACTAAATCAAATTCATGTCAGAAAGCATAATCATACTAGCCACATTTATTATTGCATTAGCTATTGGAATTTTTATTGGAAAAGCACTTTTTTCAGCTAATTCAAAATCAAAAAAAGCTTCTTTGGAAGAAAAAGTTAATGGATTACTTAGTCAAATAGAACAACTCAAACAGCAATTCCAAACAGAAAGAATTCAGTGGGAAAATCAGTTACGTCAAAGTATTACCGAAAAAGAAAGCATCCGTACCGAGAAAGAGGCGCTAGCCATTCAGTTATCAAAAAAAGAAGTTGATTTTGATAATCTCTTAGATCGTAACAAGGAGCAAAAACAAGAGGTAGAACAACTTCAGGAAAAATTCACCAAAGAATTTGAAAATTTAGCCAATAAAATATTGGATGAAAAAACCACAAAATTCACTGAGCAAAATAAAGAGAACCTAAAAACCATACTTTCTCCACTGCAGGATAAGATTCAGCTTTTTGAGAAAAAAGTTGAAGACACACACAAAGAAAGTATCGATTATCATGCAGCATTGCGTCAGCAAATTTTAGGACTGAAAGAAATGAATGCTCAGATGAGTAAAGAAACCATTAATTTAACAAAAGCCTTAAAAGGTGACAGTAAAATGCAAGGAAATTGGGGCGAATTAGTTTTGGAACGCGTTCTGGAAAAATCAGGTTTGGAAAAAGGGCGTGAGTACGAAGTACAACAAAGTTTTGTTACAGAAGAAGGCAATCGTGTTCAACCCGACGTAGTAATTAACCTTCCTGATGGAAAGAAAATGATTGTCGATTCTAAAGTTACTTTAACAGCTTATGAACGTTACACTAATGAAGAAGATGAAGATTTAAGAACACAATATCTAAAAGAACATGTGATTGCTTTAAAACGTCATGTAGAACAATTGAGTGACAAAAATTATCAAGATTTATATAAAATCGAAAGCCCTGATTTCGTTCTTCTTTTCGTTCCTATCGAACCAGCATTTGCCTTAGCGCTTAATGAAGATACAACATTATACAACAAAGCTTTCGAGAAAAACATTGTAATTGTGACTCCTTCCACTCTATTGGCGACGCTTAGAACTATCGACAGCATGTGGACCAACCAGAAGCAACAGGAAAACGCTTACGAAATTGCAAGACAAGCAGGCGCTTTGTATGATAAGTTTGAAGGTTTCGTTTCTGATTTGATTAAAATTGGGAAAAAAATAGACGAATCGAAAGTAGAATATAGTGGCGCCATGAATAAATTGGTAGAAGGAAAAGGAAACCTCATTACCAGTGTTGAAAAACTAAAGAAAATGGGAGCCAAAGCTAAAAAATCACTCCCAGAAAGCATTATAAACAGAGCTGAAAACGAAACTAACACTTTATCTCAATAAACTATGTTACGTAAAATTATTTTCATCACAATCACAACAATAATACTGGGTATTGCTCTTTACTTTACTTTTTTATACTACTTCACTTATAGCGAAGGCGATCGAACTGGAGATTTGATAAAGTTTAGTCATAAAGGTTATATTTTTAAAACCTATGAAGGTGAAATATCAAAGGGAATCGTTGGAGTACAATTATTCAAATTTTCAGTATTAGATAGTGATAAAAAAGTTATCGAAGCTCTTAATAAAGCACAAGGAAAATATGTAAAAGTCCATTATATAGAACGTATCAAAACTTTTCCTTGGTGGGGGGATACTACTTATTTTGTAACTCAAGTTCAAGAGGAAAAATCACCAATTATCAGATAAATGACAAAAGTATTCAAAACCGTAAAATCTTCAAAAGTAGTAATATCAGAGCTGATGTTGCCTTCACACACTAATTTTAGTGGTAAAATTCACGGGGGATATATATTGTCATTACTCGACCAAATTGCTTTTGCCTGTGCTTCCAAATTTTCTGGACATTATAGTGTAACTGCATCGGTAGATACTGTAGATTTTTTGGCTCCAATTGAAGTTGGTGAACTAGTAACCATGAGAGCTTCTGTAAATTATGTTGGAAAAACTTCGATGATTGTTGGCATTAGAGTAGAGGCAGAAAATATTCAAACAGGACAAATAAAACACTGTAATTCATCTTATTTCACAATGGTTGCAAAAGATAAAATGGGAAATAATGTTACTGTTCCTGGATTAATTTTATCTACTGATGATGACATTAGACGTTTTTGGAATTGCATAAAAATGATTGCCAACAAAAAAGATAAACAAAATCACGAGGAAACCTTTAATTATAAATCGGAAGAAGCATTTACTGAATTAAGCAAATACAATGTTCAGATTGATTTAGTTTAAAAAACCCTTACTAGATTAAATCCAAAGAAAATATCTCCTTTTCCCCAATCACCTGTAGCACTTCCTAAGAAACCAGCTTCATGTATAGCTTGTGAGTTGGTAAAATGCATTTGGAACACGTGACCTCCTGTTTCAATATCGACGCCAATTGACAATGGATTTCTAAACGGTGAAGTTGATGACCTGTTTAAGTGTGCTGCATAATCCATGTTTATAGAGACCCTTTTAGAAATTTTATATCTTCCTCCCATTCCCAATGAAAATTGACTATTCGTTTGATTATTATCAATCACAAAATTTTCATGGAAATAAGTTGGAGCTAATTCTAAAGATAATTTTTCATTAAACTTTCTCGAAATCAATAACTGATTTACATAAATCATTCGATCAGAAAATTTCATTTTGGGATAGTTCGATTCCTTCATTTGATTATTAAAACCAACACTATTAAACCCTACAAATGTAAAAGGCAATCCGTTTTCTCTTTGTGGAGCAATGAGATATTTCACAGAAAAATCATAAGCTTGTTCACTTCTACCTGCTCCAATCGAAACTTTAGAGGTTAAACCGTAAATAAACTTTATTTGTGTGACAGCATTGTCAAGCCCAAAAAAACCTTCAAATCCATCTTTTATAGATCCAAAACGATGTGCTACGACAAAATACAACTCCTTTTTACCAAGAAGCTTTGTCGATTCTATGTTTACTATTTTTTGTGCTTTAAAAGCAGCAACTACTTCGGCGTTTGAGGCTGTAGAATCTATTTGAGATAATAAATCATCTTGTGCAAAAACACTTTGGGTAAAAATGATTAATACTGTGATGATATATTTCATAGGCTATTCTATTAACAAAGTCTGAGTTGCATTTCCATACTCTGTTCTTAAAACCACTGTATAAGTTCCCGCTTTTAAAAAGCTTGTTTGAATTTTATTATCTAAAAGTGTAACATCTTTTATAACAACTACTTTTCCTAAAGTATCATAAATTTTAACTTCTCCTCTTTCTACAATGCCTGGGAAATCAATAATTAAAAAATCTTTTGAAGGATTTGGATAAATTTTTAACGAGTTTTTATCAAATTCATCATTCCCCAAAGTAAGATTTGCCACTATGGTTCCACAATTTCCTCCACCATGATAGCCTATCGTTGTTGAACCTACACGCTGAGCAAAAATTATATTTATAGCCTGTGCCGATGTAGGAAATGTATAATCTGTACCTTCAGTTGCAACTCTAGGACGCGTCATAACTACTGTTCTTACCCCGGCTGATACATTATTTGATGATAATGTCCAATTTTGAGTATCTGTAGGAGGGACTACACCTATTCCATTAAAACTTCTATCTGTAATATTTGACCCATCAAAAATTACAACATCTCTACCAGTATCATCCATTGATGTAGCGTCAAAACCAATACTCAACCAATTTGTATTGGGTCCAACTAAGGTAACAGTCACAATATTTGTTACCGTATTTACATCTATTTTACCTGTATAATTTCCAAAAAAAGACATTGTTCCTGTTGTATAAGTCTGACCAAACATATTAAAATACAAAAACAATAAGAGGATGGTAATTTTTTTCATGTTATTTGGATTTAAGAATTTCTATAAGTTTATCATCATTAGCAATAATCGCATAATCAATAGCAGAATTTCCCCTTTTGTCTTTTAACTCAGGGTTTGCCTTATAGCTAATCAAAATCTTTGAAATATCATACATTTTAAACATCGTTGCATACATTATAGCTGTGACTCCATTTTCGTCTGTAATATTTGGATTCGATCCATTTTGAAGAAGCAACTTGACTAATTCTATTTTATTTTTTACTACCGCTGCCATTAATGCCGTTCCCATTTTATTAGAATAGTTGATATTCTCTACATTTTTCATGAGATATAAGGCAACTTCTGTATTTCCATTATAACATGCTAGTGTTAACATTGAATTTCCATCTTCATTAATATAATTAACAATTTTAGGATTCTTGGTGACTAATATCTCTAATTCTTGTAAAGTACCATTTCTAGCAATATCAAAAGAACTCCTCTGCGAAAAAACACAGCAAGACAAAAAACAAATGAATATAGACAATCCTTGTTTCATTATCAATAAGAAAATTCAATCAAATTTAAATATTTTTTATTAAATTTAATAAATTTTTAAATATATTTTCAATTACTGGTTAAAATAAGGCAAATGCAAAAAAAATTAATTTACATAACAAGCATCCTATTATTTTATGGATGCAGTAACGAAAGCACTGATGATTTAACAGACCCTGTCCCTGAAAAAGTGAGTTATTCAAGAGATGTAAAGCCAATAACTGATACTAATTGTATTCCTTGTCATAACAACCCACCTCTCAATGGAGCGCCAATGTCGTTACTAACAAAATTACAAGTTCAGGATGCAATAATCAACAGAGGTCTTTTGGATAGAATTTCTAGACCACAAGGAGCTTCTGGAATGATGCCTAATGGAGGAACAAGACTTCCGCAAAGCAGTATTGATATAATTAAAAAATGGCAGACAGATAATTTTTCGGAATAATTATTGAAACAACTCATTAAAAATTAGGATTATGAAACATTTATTTCTTTTAATACTAATCGCTTTTATTCACACTAATACTTTTAGTCAAGAAAAAGTATTAACCAAAACAGGCATAACCACTTTTGAAGCATCCGTTCCTTCTTTTGAAGAAGTTAAAGCTACAAATAAAAATTCAGGCTGTGTTTTAAACACAAAAACAGGTGAAATTGTTGGGTTACTTATGATGAAAGCTTTCAAATTCAAATTAGCTCTAATGGAAGAACATTTCAACGAAAATTATATAGAAAGTGACAAATACCCAAAAGGAATTTTTAAAGGAAAAATTATCAATTTTAACATAAACAAACTTACTTCACAAAGTCAAGATTTTACCATAACAGGAACTATGGAGATTCATGGAAAAACCAAAGAAATTTCAATCACAGCAAAAATATCGAAACAAGAAAACACAATATTTCTTAATTCAAACTTTGATTTAAATACTGATGATTTTAACATCGATCTACCAATTTTAATAAGAAGTAAAGTAGCTAAAAAAGTAAACGTTCAGATAGATTATTCATTAAAATAGATTAAAGTTCTACTTTGTGATATGTATTTAACTTGCTTAAATCTAACACCGTAATTGTATCGTCTTCGTCATCAAACATTTGAGAAAATTTTGCTCCATAAACAATTTCCGAAAACATATAAGAAGAGCTTATCGCCACTGTATTACTAAACATCTCATCAAAAGCCTTTACAAAAACTATAACTTCCCCGTTATTCTTTTTAAAATCTGCTTCTGTAAAACCGTACAAAGGGCTATCTTCAGTAATAGGATGTACAATTGTCCAACTCAAAGTCAAAGCATTAATTTTATCATACTCTAAATCTAAACTAAAAAATCTATTAATTTCAATACCATTTTCTTCAACAATCATTCCTAGATTAACTTTTGCTTCTGCTTCTGTTAAATTAGTATTTTTATAAGGAGTCATACGAAACATAAGCGCTTTCCCTCCTTGAAAAGGGGCTATTACAGCATTTTCAGAAAACTTTATATGCGCTTTTGGCTTGCTAAATCGACCATAAAACAAACCCGTAGCGATTGCAAAAGTTAGCAACCCAAACAAAGCTTCAATTGAAGCGACAAAACTTGCCCAAAAACCGACTGGACTTATGTGCCCATAACCAACTGTCGTAAACGTTTGTGCACTAAAAAAGAAAGCTTGACCAAAGTTTTGCACAAAAGCCGAAGGCTCAATCCCATTCAAATGCTCAACCCCTATTAAACAATACAGACTAGCAAAAACAAAATTTACTAATAAATAAAAAACAAAAATTATACACATAAATTTTATTCCAGAAATATTAAGCATAGTGTGATACCAGCTGATTCTTTCAAGAATAGGTATTCCAATTTTTTTTACGTTTGCACTTCCGTCTTTATTTATAAATCTACCTCCGTAATTAGAAGCATTTGTTCCAAATCCAGTTTGTTTATTAGCTTTTTTCTTCTTGTTAATTCTATTTTTTAATACCGACATGTATTTATAATTATAATCGTAAATTTAGAGATTTTAATATTCAACTCAATAAATATTCAATGAGAGCAACAAAATTGTTTACAGAGTTTTTCGAAAATGAAAAAGCTAGCGGAATAACATTATTAATTTGCACAGCAATATCAATTCTTTTAGCAAATTCTTTTTTTAGTGAAACATACATCCATTTTTGGCATTCAAAGATTGGAAATTTCTCAATAGAATATATAATCAATGATGGTTTAATGGCCATCTTCTTTTTGTTAATAGGGCTAGAATTAGAAAGAGAAGTTTACATAGGTGAATTATCAAACATAAAAAATGCATTATTACCCATATCGGCAGCTTTAGGAGGAATGTTAATTCCTGCGTTTATCTATTTCATATTCACAAAAGATACTTCCTACCAAAGCGGAATAGGAATTCCTATGGCTACAGATATTGCTTTTGCAATAGGAATTTTATCTCTATTAGGGAATAAAGTACCCACTTCGTTAAAAGTTTTTTTAACTGCATTAGCAGTAATAGATGATTTAGGGGCTATTCTTGTCATTGCAATTTTCTATTCTAAAGAAATTCAAATGACATATTTATTGCTTTCACTGGGAGTTTTTTCAATTTTATTACTTATGAACAGATTGAAAATTTATAAACTTTTACCCTATCTAATTGGCGGAATATTTATGTGGTATTTTATGCTTAACTCAGGTGTACACGCAACTATTACAGGAGTTCTTCTCGCATTTGCCATTCCGTTTGAAAATGGAGAAGAGAAATCTATTTCTTATCAACTGCAACATTGGCTACACAAACCAGTTTCTTTTATAATTTTACCCATTTTTGCTTTAGCCAACACTGCAATTGCATTAAACTTTAGTGACTCAAACTCCCTATTCCCTATTTATGCTTATGCTATTATTTTTGGATTAGTAATTGGCAAACCACTAGGCATTTTTATTTTTTCTTATCTATCAGTAAAACTGAAGCTTTCAAAACTTCCTTCAGATTTAAATTGGACAAAAATAATTGGGGTTGGAATTTTAGGTGGAATAGGATTTACTATGTCAATTTTCATAACTCTATTAGCATTTACTGACGAACAAGCAATAAACAATGCAAAACTTCACATAATCATAGCTTCGTTAATAGCAGGAATTTTGGGACTACTTTTCCTTAAAGTTATTTTAAAAGAAAAAGCTATTGAAAATGATTGATTTCAACTAAAACTAAATATTCTATAAATTTAGCTGTTTTTAAAGTTTATAAAAATGAAAATCTTTTTTACATATACCCTACTTTTTCTATGCATGGTTGTTAATGCTCGATTTCAAAAAGCAGAAGTTCTTTTTAACGACGGACATTCAGAAATTGGATTTGTAAGATCATTTTTAGAACAACGAGTTATGACTGCAGGCTTTTCAAATAATTTAGAACATGAACTAAATTTAGATGATAAGATTATCAAGTTTAAAATAACTGAAGATGCCGAAACTAAAGATCTATCTATTGACGATATTAAACAAATAACCATATTTTACGAGAATAATTACACTGCAATTTATAGAGCATTGTTTTTAAAAGAACTTGACAAAAAAGGTAATTTCAAAGAAAAATCGAGAAGAGTCTTTCTTCCATTATTAAAAGAAGGAAAAATAAACATTTATGGATTAAGATACTCTACACAAACAGGATCTGGTGCAGGGCCATATAGCGCAGAAGTTTTTTATTACCAAAATGCTAAAGAGAATTATGCTGTAAACTATTTTAATATGGGATTTTCTGCACTGTTTAACATTCAGGAACGAACACTAAATCCATTTCGCTCTTTATTTAAAGATTGTCAAACGGCACTAGCAGAAATTGATAATCTGCAAAACAAATGGAACAATGCAACTAAAGACGAACGAAAAGCCAAAAAAGAAGAAAACAAAAAATTAATGAAGGAATTTGATAACCTAAATAAAACAGAAAGAAACAAACTCTTGACAATTCATCATTATTATTTTAATGATTTTGAAAAGCTAATTAATGCATATGAAAGTTGCGATTAAAAGTTTTAATATTATAAAAAAGGTCTGATTTTTCAGACCTTTTCTATTTATAAGCTTTCAACACACATTATAGCACATTTTTCACCATCAATCGCTGCCGAAATAATTCCACCAGCATAACCCGCACCTTCACCACAAGGATACAAACCTTTTATTTGCAAATGTTCTAGTGTAAAATTATCTCGCGGAATTCTTACCGGAGATGAAGTTCTACTTTCTGGCGCATGTAAAATTGCATCGTTTGTAAAATATCCTTTCATAGATTTACCAAATTCTTGAAAGCCTTGACGCATAATTTGCGTTAGAAAACCCGGAAAAACCTGTCCCAACTCAACCGAAGTTGTTCCGGGAACATATGATGTTTTAGGAATATCTTTTGACACTTTACTCTGTGAAAAATCAACCATTCTTTGTGCTGGTACTTTTTGAGTTTCCCCTGCCAAATGCCATGCTTTTTGTTCAATTGCTTTCTGAAATTCCATTCCTGCCAAGGGTCCAAATTTTGCAAATGGTTTAAAATCTTCCAATTTCAATTCTACAACAATACCTGAATTTGCTGTTGCTTGATCACGTTTAGAAGGTGACCAACCATTAGTAACCACTTCTCCCGGACTGGTAGCACATGGCGCAATAACACCACCTGGACACATACAAAACGAGTACATGCCGCGTCCGTTAACTTGCTTTACTATCGAATATGGAGCCGGAGGCAGATATTCACCTCTAAAATCACAAGAATACTGAATACTATCTATTAAACTTTGTGGATGCTCTGCACGAACTCCTAAAGCAAATGGTTTTGCTTCTATTAAAATTTTCTTTTTATCAAGTAACTGAAATATATCACGCGCAGAATGTCCTGTAGCCAAAATAATTTTCTTAGCTTCAATTACATCTCCGTTCTGTGTTACTATTCCCTGAACTTCGTTTGACTTCACAATAATATCTGTCACACGAGTTTCAAAAAGTACTTTACCGCCAAATTCTATAATTTTATCACGAATATCCTGTATAATTTGAGGCAATTTATTTGTTCCGATATGCGGATGTGCTTCGACTAAAATTTCAGGAGTAGCTCCAAAAGCTACCAAAAGTTTTAGAATTCGGTCAACATCACCACGCTTCTTTGATCTAGTATATAGTTTACCATCGGAATACGTTCCTGCTCCACCTTCTCCGAAGCAATAGTTAGAATCTTCATCTACAATATGATCTCTATTAATAGCTTTTAAATCACGCCTTCTGCCTTGAACGTCTTTCCCTCTTTCAATTAAAATTGGCTTAACTCCCAGTTCAATCAATTGCAAAGCTGCAAATAATCCGGCAGGACCAGCACCAACAACAATTACTTCTTGTGCATTAGAAACGTTTTTATAATCAGGAAGTTCAATAACTTCTTCTGTAATAGGTTCTCCTTTAAAATAAACATTTGCCTTGACATTTATCTTAATGCTTTTTTGTCTGGCATCTATTGAACGTTTCAAAACCGAAATATGCTGAATTTCAGCCAAAGGAGTCTGAACTAATTTTGCAACATGCTCTTTAAGCAATTGTTCGTTTGCAGCAATTTCTGGAGTGACCTGTATTTGTAATTCTTTTGGCATAAAAGATGGTAAATTTTTATTTTACAAACATTTCAGCAACAAAAATACAAATTCAAAATCAACCTAACTATCTTTGTTATACATTCCGCAACGATATTATGCAACGACAAATAAAACTAATTTGGGACTTTAGAGGACCATCGGCCGCAAAAACTGCCGAACATCATGAAATTCATCTAAAAGAATATATTGACATCGAAAAATTACCATTAAAGATTACTGGTTTTGAAATCATAAACGATATGCATGCTATTGCATGGATGGTTGTAGATGACAACCATATGATAACAGTTAGAGATGCATTAAAACCTCATCGAGGAGAAATTTATAGCGAATAATTAAAAAAGGGAAGTTTAAAACTTCCCTTTTTTAATTTGCTACTTCGCTAATGAATTTAATTCGCATTAGACGTAATTCTTCGGTATCATATTCTCCGTCAAACTCATCAAGAGCATCCTGAATTTTATCTGATTGTGATTCCATAAAATAATCATAAATTTCTTCCTGCTGATCTTCATCGAGAATATCATCAACCCAATATTTAATATTAAGCTTAGTCCCTGAATAGACAATTTGTTCCATTTCCTTCAGCAAAGCGTCCATATCTATTCCTTTTGCTTTAGCTATATCTTCTAAAGGTAATTTACGGTCTATATTTTGAATTATATAAAGCTTTAGTGCCGAATTTGCTCCTGTTGATTTAACCACTAAATCATCTGGGCGCATAATATCATTGTCTTCTACATATCTAGCAATTAATGCGACAAATTCCTTACCATATTTTTTTGCTTTCCCTTCACCAACACCTTGCACATTACTCATTTCTTCTATAGAAATAGGATATTTTAAAGCCATATCTTCTAAAGAAAATTCTTGAAACACTACGTATGGAGGAACTCCTTCTTTTTTGGCAACTTTTTTTCTTAAATCAATAAGCATAGACATTAAGGCCTCGTCAGCCACACCTGTTGATTTTGAAGCAGTAACAATTGTTTCATCTTCACTCTCGCTATACTCATGATCTTCAGCCATCATGAAAGAAGAAGGATTTTTAATAAAATCTAATCCTTTATCTGTTACTTTAAGTATTCCGTAAGACTCAATATCTTTAGAAATTAATCCGTCAACAAGAGCTAGTCTCAAAACAGCCATCCAATAACGCTCATCATGATCTTTACCAATTCCAAAGAATTTCTGACCATCTGTTCTGTGCGCTTTAATAACCGCATTTACCTTGCCAATAAGGGTAAATACTATCTCTTTGGATTTATAAATGCTTTTTGTTTCTTTTATAACTTCAAGCAGTTTAACAACTTGATCTTTAGCTTCTACTTGTGGTTTAGGATTACGCACATTGTCGTCCATATCTGCTCCTTCCCCAGTTTCACTATCAAACTCTTCACCAAAATAGTGAAGTAAAAATTTACGTCTGGACATTGCTGTTTCTGCATAGGCAACCACTTCATGAAGCAATGCAAAACCAACTTCCTGTTCCGCAACAGGTTTACCAGCCATAAATTTTTCTAGTTTCTCAACATCCTTATACGAATAATAAGCCAAACAGTGCCCTTCTCCACCATCACGCCCAGCACGTCCTGTTTCTTGATAATAACTTTCTAATGATTTTGGTATATCATGGTGAATAACAAAGCGCACATCTGGTTTATCGATACCCATACCAAAAGCAATCGTAGCTACTACTACATCAACATCTTCCATTAAGAACATATCTTGATGCTTGGCTCTAGTTTTAGCATCGAGACCTGCATGATAAGGAACTGCCGATATTCCATTTACCTGTAAAACCTGAGCGATTTCTTCAACTTTTTTTCTACTTAAACAATAGATTACTCCAGACTTACCTTTATGTTGTTTGATAAATCTTATGATATCTGCCTCAACATTTTTAGTTTTTGTACGTACTTCGTAAAATAAATTTGGTCTATTGAATGATGCTTTAAAAGTATTAGCATCAGGCATATCTAGATTTTTCAGAATATCTTCCTGAACTTTTGGAGTTGCTGTAGCTGTCAAACCTATAATTGGAATATCTCCTAAAGCCTTTATTATGTTTCTTAAATTGCGATATTCTGGTCTGAAATCATGCCCCCATTCTGATATACAGTGTGCTTCATCAATAGCTACAAAAGAAATTTTCTCACTTCTTAAAAACTCAATATACTCTTCTTTTGTAAGGGATTCGGGTGCCACATAAAGTAATTTAGTTAACCCTGTAGAAATATCTTTTTTTACTTGCGTAATTTCAGTTTTGTTGAGCGATGAATTCAATACATGCGCAATACCAAACTCAGAACCTAAGCTTCTTAGTCCATCAACTTGATTTTTCATTAAAGCAATTAATGGAGACACAACGATAGCCGTCCCTTCTTTAATCAAGGCCGGCAATTGGTAACATAATGACTTACCTCCACCGGTAGGCATTATTACGAAAGTGTTTTTCCCTGAAACTATGCTTCGAACTACTTGTTCTTGCAATCCTTTAAATTGGTCGAACCCAAAATATTTTTTTAGCTCCTTATGTAAATCAATTTCGTTAGAACTCATCCTATGATAACAGTATTTTTATAAATTTGCATACATAAAGATACAAATTTCTTTTTCACACACAAATTTAAAACTATTCTGTTTTGATTACAAAAGAAAATATTCTGGCTAGTGCCAAAAACACCATCCTATCACAAAGCGATTCCATATCTCAGTTAATCAATTATTTGACTGAAGATTTTGCAAAAGCAGTAGAGTTAATTTACAATTGCAAAGGAAGATTAGTGGTTACTGGAATTGGGAAAAGCGCCATTATAGCGCAAAAAATGGTAGCAACTTTCAATTCAACTGGCACTCCAAGTATGTTTTTACATGCTGCTGAAGCCATTCACGGAGATTTAGGAATGATTCAGCCAAATGATGCTATTATCTGTATTTCCAAAAGCGGAAACAGTCCTGAAATTAAAGTTTTAGTCCCTCTTTTAAAAAGATATGGAAATCCATTAATTGGTATGACTGCAAATCTCTCTTCATTTTTAGGAAAAGGTTCTGATTTAGTTTTAAATGCACATGTAGACAATGAATCATGCCCAAACAACTTAGCACCAACAAATAGTACGACGGCGCAATTGGTTTTAGGTGATGCTCTTGCTGTTTGTTTAATGGAAATGAGAAATTTTAAAAGCGAGGATTTTGCAAAGTATCACCCAGGTGGAGCTTTAGGAAAAAAACTATTGCTACGTGTAACTGATATGCTTGACAGAACCCACAAACCAATGGTGAGTAATAGTTCGTCTATCAAAGATGTTATTGTTGAAATATCTGAAAAGAGATTAGGTGTAACTGCAGTAATGGAAGATAAAAAATTAGTAGGTATAATTACAGATGGAGATATTAGAAGAATGCTTAATAAAACAGAAACCATTTCAGGTTTAGTTGCAAAAGACATTATGACAATAAATCCAAAAACTGTTCAATTAGAAAGTATGGTTATTGATGCTTTCAATACAATGGAAGATTTTTCGATAACACAACTTGTGGTTTTTGACAAAGAAGAGTATGTTGGCATTATCCACATTCACGATATTTTAAAAGAAGGAATTATATAAAATGGCAAAGAAGAGTTTAGGAGAAATGTCCTTTTTAGATCATCTAGAGGAATTAAGATGGTTATTGGTTAGAAGTTCATTCGCTATTGTATCACTAGCAATAGCAGTATATTTTGTATCAGATTTTATTTTTGATGATATTATTTTTGGTCCCACAAGAGTTGATTTTGTTACTTACAGATTTTTTTGTGACGCTTCACATTATTTAGGATTCGCTGAAACCATTTGCATTGAAGAATTGCCTTTTACCATACAAAACACAAGTATGGAAGGTCAGGTAAATGTATTCGTATGGACATGTATCACTGCAGGTTTTATTTTAGGTTTCCCTTATCTTTTATGGGAAGTATGGAAATTTATCAGCCCTGCTTTATATGAAAGTGAACGCAAATATGCCAAGGTTTTTGTAGTTACTGCTTCGTTACTTTTCTTTATTGGAGTTCTTTTTGGTTACTATGTAATTGTACCAATGTCTGTAAACTTCGTTGCAACCTTTTCAGTGAGTAACGTTGTAAAAAACGAATTCAATTTAGAATCTTATATCAGTATGATTAAAACTTCTGTAATTGCAGGTGGTTTATTTTTCGAATTACCAATCATAATTTATTTGTTGACAAAAATTGGATTAGTAACTCCTACCTTCTTACAAAACACTAGAAAATATGCTGTTGTAATAGTTTTAATTATTGCTGCAATTGTAACTCCTCCAGATGTGGTGAGCCAAATTACAGTAGCAGTTCCAATGCTTTTGATATATGAAATAAGTATACTAATTTCAAAATTAGTAGTTAAAAAAAGAGAAAAAAATGAGCAACTTAGTACAAGAATTTAACGATTATCGTTCTAAAATGAACGAAAAGCTATTAGCTGACGAAAATAAAGTTATAAAACGTATTTTTAATTTAGACACCAATACCTATGCAGAAGGTGCTTTAGATGTTAAAACAAAAGAATTATTAGGCTTAGTTGCTTCTGCTGTATTGCGTTGTGACGATTGCATAAAGTATCATTTAGAGACTTGTTATAAATTAGGCATTAATAAAAAAGAGATGATGGAAGCTATGAGTGTTGCCACTTTAGTAGGCGGAACAATTGTAATTCCTCATCTAAGAAGAGCTTACGAATTTTGGGAAGCCTTAGAAGAACAAACTAAATAATTGTTAATATGAATATTTATGGTTTTGTTTATTCGTTACTTTGCGTCTAATCAAATTGTAAATAACCTACATACTCATTGAACAATGATATTAAGAGCAGATAATTTAATCAAAACCTATAAAAAGAGAACTGTTGTAAAAGGGATTTCAGTTGAAGTAAATCAAGGAGAAATCGTTGGTTTACTAGGACCTAATGGAGCGGGAAAAACGACATCCTTTTATATGATTGTTGGATTGGTAAAACCAAATTCTGGCAATATCTATCTCGACGACATGGATATTACTAATTTTCCCATGTACAAACGTGCACAAAACGGAATTGGTTATTTAGCTCAAGAAGCTTCTGTTTTTAGAAAAATGACCATTGAAGAAAACATTTTAAGTGTTTTGCAACTAACTAATCTATCAAAGCAAGAACAAGAAGCTAAAATGGAAGCCTTGATTGATGAGTTTTCATTAGGTCATATTCGCACAAACAGAGGTGATTTACTTTCTGGTGGTGAGCGTCGTCGTACAGAAATTGCCCGTTGCTTAGCAACCGATCCTAAATTTATCTTACTTGACGAACCTTTTGCAGGAGTTGACCCGGTAGCGGTAGAAGATATCCAACGTATTGTTGCGAAGCTTAAAAACAAAAATATTGGAATTCTAATTACTGATCACAACGTACAAGAAACCCTTGCAATTACTGATAAAACATATCTAATGTTTGAAGGCGGGATCCTTAAAGCTGGAGTTCCTGAAGAATTAGTGGAAGATGAAATGGTACGTCGTGTATATCTTGGTCAAAACTTTGAATTGAGAAGAACTAAGATTGAGTTTTAGTTTGAGATGAAAAAAATCTATGTTTTTATCATAATATTAGCAACTCTTCTTTTTTTAATCATTTATCCAAAACACAATTTAGACCTTGGAGGTACTTGGTTTGTAAATAAAATTCAACTTAACAACGAAAACATAGATGGATCTTTTGTAAAAATTGATGACTGGCGAAAAACAATATTTTTTGAAAAAGATCATAACCATCAAATAATAGCAAATTTTAAAATAAAATATGACAGTATTTTTCCTTACATGATTTTATCATCAAAAGAAAAATCACTTAATGGTAAATTTGATATTAAAAAAGACACTATCATTCATTCTGATGTTTATAGAAATGATTTGATAATAAACTTAAAGTTAATATCTAAAAAGTCATGTCTAAGTTTATACAAAACTATTCAACCCAATAAAAAAACCGAGAATTTCCCTAAGAGAGGTAGACCTTAAATTTGTAAAAAATGCAACCTACAAAAGAACAAATCGAAAAATGGCATAATGACCCAAAAAACTGGAAATTGGGCTCAATCTACTATAATCCTGAAGATCCTAGAGGTTGGGTAAACAAAAGGATAGAATGGATGGGATGGACAGTGAATTTCGCCAACAAAAAAGGAATTGGAATCTTTGCAGCTCTTACGATAATCATCATATTAATGATGGTGTTTTTACCTAAAAAGAATTAAAAGAGTGTATTACAATTGTAATACACTCTTCCTTTTATCTAATCTTCAAAATCAATATTAGTAGGTTTATCAGGAAGCCCACTTATTGAGGTTTCTTCAATATCTTTTACTACTTCAAAAGAAAGACGATCAAAATAAACAATTCCAGTACCATCTAATAGAACTCCGAAGTTTAACGTCTTACTTTCATTAGGAACATTTAACACGATTTCACATTTAGTCCAATCTGTATTTCCTTTCAGACCTCTTTTATACATATTATCGAACCCCAACATGGTAGTTTCTCCCTTATCATTAACCCCGTCAACTCGCAACCACATTCCTGCCCAGTTTTTAACATTAACTGTTTTTATATAACCAGTCATTTTTATACGTTTTCCGAGGTAAAGTTTTGCTTGACAAACTTGCATTAAATTTCCAAAACCTTTTATTTCGGAATCAATTGATTTAATATACGCACATTTTTTTCCCATTGGAGATACAGTTTTATCTAAACCGATCTCATAACTTTTTGGCTTATCACCCCTTTTAATCCATCCATCGATAGTTTGTGCCTGAGTTTCATTTTTAAAGAATAAAACAAATCCAAGAACGACAAGGACAGATGCTACAGATAATTTTTTCATAGTGTCTTTTTTTAAATTAAAAATATCTTTCCAAAAACCACTTGATGCAGACGTCTTTACATCAGTAGAATTGCCATTCAAATTATAATAATCAAAATCCAAAGCCGCGAAAATAACTTTTAAAGTATAACTTCTTGGTGTAACCTCATTCAATTCAATACGCTGAATTGTTCGCAAACTTACACTACACATTTCTGCAAGTTCATTTTGTGTAAGTCCTTTTGAAAGTCTTAACTCTAAAATTTTTTTTCCTAATTCTGGTTGATTCATAACTCAAATTTGCACTGCAAGAATAATTGCTTCTAAAAAAAGTACCAAAATTTTGTCAATACTTACTTATGACATTCTTACGTCAATTACATAAATTACTTATTTTTAATTATTTAAAACTATTTAATCAACAATTCTTTCATTTCAACCGAAGTTCCATTGTATATATTGATATCTACAGATCCTTTTATTCCAGGAACACATCCATTCTCTGTTAATTGCCAAATGGACCATTCGTCATCAATATCTTTATAGAAAGCTGTGTAATTTGCTATCCAAAAAGGATATTCTTCAAAATCATCTTTCAAAAAATCTAAATAATAACTTTCACCACTGTAAATAATTGGTTTTACTCCATAATGAGCTTCAACTTTTTCTAACCAACGCTTTAAACCTACTTTAAGACGTTCTAATGATTGTGTTTTAGGTAACTTCTCAATATCTAAAACTGGTGGAAAATCACCTTCAACCAGCGTAACTTGTTTGATAAAATTTTCGGCTTGTTCAATAGAATTTTCATTTGGACGATAGTAATGGTATGCTCCACAGATAAATCCTTTCTCTTTTGCTTTTTTCCAATATGTCTTAAACTTTTTATCAGGTCTTTCGTTTCCTATAGAAGCACGAACAAAAACAAATTCAATTGGATAACCTCCATCAATATCTTTAACCTTATCCCAATTTATTTTATCCTGATATTCAGAAACATCAATACCAAAAGATTTTTCGATATGAGCATCAAGCACTTTATCGACTGCAACCTCTCGTGTTTCCATAAATATTTTATCTGTCTTAAAACCCAAATAATACGCTAACACATTGCGTTGACTATAAATAACTACTGCGAAACCGAATAATAAAATCAGTTTAAAAAAAGTAGAACTCGAAAAAAAGGATGGTTTTTTAGCAGTTGATTTATTACTTCTTTTTGTTGGAGGCTTTCTAACAGTAACTTTTTTAACCGGCATAGATTACTTTTCCTTTTTGATAAAAACATTATTAACTACAGATAATAAAACGTAAAATAAAATAATTAGCGGAACGCCTAAATATTTAAAAACCAAAAGAAACACAACAGAAACTGCCAAAAAGAAAATTTGCAAAGCATTTTTTTGAAAAGAGAAGTTTTTGATTTTAAGAGAAAACAAAGGAATTTCGGCATTCATAACATAAGCGCTTAAAAGTGTAATAACTAAAAGTACTTTAATACATTGTAATGATTCTGAAATAAATTCGATTCCTGAATATTGAATTACAAGTGGTAAACTTAAAATAAATAAAGCGTTGGCAGGGGTTGGCAATCCTATAAATGAATCTGATTGACGTGTATCTATATTGAAATTTGCCAACCTAAAACAAGCTCCAAGCGTAATTATAAAGCCTAAAAACGGCATAATCATTACTGAATTATCCCAAGAATTAACATCGTTTACTTTATCTGAACCAAATGAATTAAGTATCAACTGAAACATTACATAACCTGGTACCACTCCGCTCGTAACCATATCTGCCAGTGAATCTAATTGCAAACCTAATTCGCTTTGCACTTTAAACATTCGAGCAAAAAATCCATCAAAGAAGTCAAAAAATATTCCCAAACTCACAAATATGAAAGCTAGTTCAAACTGTTTCTGAGATGCAAAAACTAATGCAATACAACCACAAAAAAGATTAATTAATGTTATAATATTGGGAATGTGCTTTTTAATATTCATTTTTAAAGTTTGATTTATATACAAGTAAGCAAATTTAACACAATAAGTTTATATAGAACAGAGTTTAATATATCAGATTTTTATTTAATCTTTGCTGAAACTATTTCCCATTGAAAAAATTAGTCTTATTTACATTATTAACAGTAACTTGGTGTACTCAATCTCAAACTATTCGTAAATATTCCAACGAATTTATGAATATAGGTGTAGATGCTCGTGCATTTGGTATGGCTAATACTATGGTTGCGCATAGTGGTGATGTAAATTCAGGATATTGGAATCCAACAGGTTTATTAAAAATTGAAGATAGCGAAGCGGCTTTAATGCATGCCAGTTATTTTGCTAACATTGCACAATATGATTATGCTGGTTTTGCAAAAAAAATAGATGACCGAAGTGCTTGGGGAGCACACATCATCCGTTTTGGTGTTGATGACATTTTAAACACTACACAATTAATAGATTCTAACGGAAACATTGATTATAACAGAATTAGTTTATTTTCAACTGCCGATTATGGTGTGACTTTTTCATATGCAAGAGAACTGCCAATTCAAGGATTTCAGTATGGTGTAAACGCAAAAGTTATCAGAAGAATTATTGGAGATTTTGCTAGTTCTTGGGGATTTGGATTTGATATTGGATTACAATTTCAAAAAGATGACTGGCAATTTGGTTTAATGGTTCGAGATGTAACTACGACGTACAATATTTGGAACATTAACGAAGAAGAATTCCAGAAAATAAAGGATGCACAAACTCAAACTCCTCTACAAAATCAGGACTTACCAGAAAACAGCGAAATAACATTGCCTAAAGCACAATTAGGAGTTGCGCGAAAATTTGATTTTCACAATGACACGAGTCTTTTAGCATCAGCTAATTTAAATATGCAATTCCAGCAAACAAACGATATCATTTCAACTAGTTTTGTCAGTATTTCTCCTGCTTTAGGATTCGAATTTGGGTATAACAATTTAGCATTTGCGAGAGCGGGTGTTGGAAACTTTCAAAATACATTACAAATTAGCGGCACAGAAAAAGTGAGTTTTCAACCTAACATTGGCTTAGGATTCCATTACAAAGGAATTTCTGTTGATTATGCCTTGACTGATTTAGGAAATCAGGCTGCTGCATTGTATTCTAATGTATTCTCTCTTAAAGTAGATTTATCCATTTTTAGATAAAAACTAACATGAAAAAACAATTACTGCATTTCTTTATTCTGTTACACAGCCTAGTTGCTTTTTCACAATTTAACCCAATTACTCCCGAAACAAAAATTAGCATTCTAACAGTAGATGTTGCTAACGAATCGCATACTTTATATGGTCATACAGCCATCAGGATTAAAGACGAAAAAAACAAATTTGATTATGTGTGGAATTATGGTATGTTCGATTTTAGAACCGAAAATTTCATTCTAAAATTTGTAAAAGGAGATTTACAATACTACGTTGCCGCTTATCCTTTTGAAAACTTTGAACATAGTTATCAAGAAGAAAATAGAAGTATTTACGAGCAAGTTTTGAACATTTCATTTGATGAAAAACAAAAATTATTTGACAAACTAAATAAATCGCTTTTTTCTGAAGATAAGTTTTACACTTACAAATTTATAGATCGAAACTGTACAACCAAAGCAATTGACATTGTTAACGAAACGCTACATAACAAACCTATAAAAAACACTTTACACAAAGAGGAAAGTTATCGTGATGTTCTATTTCCATATCAAGAGAAACAATATTGGTTAAACTTAGGGATCAATATTATTTTTGGGCATAGACCTGACGAACAAGCTGCTGTATTATTTCTCCCTCTAGATTTAATGAAAATTCTAGAATCAACTCAATATAAAGAAAAACCATTAGTTGAAAAAACAGAAACATTGTTTCAAGCATCACAGCCAGAAAATGATTTTAGTTTTTGGAACAGTTGTTATGCTTTAATCTTATTCCTTCTTCCATTTGCTATTTTAAACAGAAAAGCAACCAACATTCTGTTTTTTAGCATTTTGGGACTTATAGGGTTATTTTTCTGTTTGGTGGGATTATATTCTTTACACAGAGAAGTTCTTTGGAACTACAACGTCTTATTATTTAATCCACTGCTATTGATTTTAATCTATTTTTTAATCAAGAACAATTTAAAGGCAATAAGAAAATTGAGTCAAATTTGCTTACTATGCTTAGTGGGTTATGTCTTGTATATGCTTAATAAAGCACATCTTTTAATGATTTTGCCAATCTTATTGACGTCAACAATCATTCTTATACGATTATCGCTTAAAAAAGAAAATTGATTTTATAATCTGATTTAAAAACTACTGTCCTCTGTAGAACAAAACTGTACTAATAGTTTTTACTGTAATATTTAAATCTAAAAATAAACTTCGGTGTTTAATATAATATAAGTCGTATTGAAGTTTAATAAGGCTATCCTGTAATGTTTCTCCGTAAGAATAATTTACTTGTGCCCAGCCTGTAAGTCCTGGTTTAACTACATGTCGCGTTTCATAAAAAGGCATCATTGTCGCAATCTCTTTAACAAAAACTGGGCGCTCAGGTCTTGGCCCAATCAGAGCCATATCTCCCTTCAAAACATTAATAAACTGAGGCACCTCATCAAACCTTGATTTACGTAAAAATTTACCAAAAGCTGTTACTCGATTATCTCCCAGAGTTGCAAAAACAGCTCCATTAACTTCTGCATTAACCACCATTGAGCGAAGCTTAAATATTTTAAAAACTTGGCCGTTTTTACCAACTCTCTCTTGTGTATAAAACAAAGGTCCCCTATTGGCTAAGATATTCCCTATTAAAACAAAAGGCAAAAGCAATAATCCTACTCCTAAACCTGACAATGCAACAATAATTTCTAAAAACCTTACAACACTGATGTACAATTTATTTTGATTACTTCTTGAAAATGGAAAATATTTATAAAAATCCTTTTCAACATATTGAACAGGAATTCTATGTGTAATACTCTCGTACACTTGTGTGTACTCACGTATCATAAACCCTTTTTCTAATAAGCTAATTAACTTATTGTATAAATCAACTGTTATGTGTTCAGTTTTTTGAGAAGCAATTACTATTTCAGAAATAAAATTAGTTTCTAAAAACGAATCAATTTCATCCAATTCGATAGATTTTATATGTTGATAAGCAACATCTTTTGTTAAATTTACTTCTAAATTAATAAATCCAACCACTCTATAATGAGGATCAACATTTTGAATCCCTTTGACTAATTCGCCTAATTCAGCCTTATCACAAACTAAAACAGCACTTTTTACAAATCGTGTTGAGGCAAGAAATTTTACATAAACTAATCGCCAAAGCATTAATGAAAAAAGTATTGTAAAATAAAAAAGTACAATCTGCAATCTATTTTCTGGCAAAACTGGAGTTAATATTGGTGTCAACAAATACACCAAAACAGTCATCGAAGTTGTTAAGACTATACTTTTAGTAACCTGAAACTGATTACTAGCAACCTGTAAATTGTACATTTCGAATACAGTTCCAAAAAAAAACAAATAAAATGACAGAACTAGTGTCCAGTAAAAGTTTTGCGAAGATATAGTGAAGTAATTAAAGTCTAAAAAATCACCTAAAAAATGTAAAAAAAACAAAACAACAATAACATCAAAAAGTCTTAGAAGTACTTTTCTTTCAGACACTTCAAAATGTATTTGCTTATGTTGGTTCATTTTTAAAATTAAGTTTGTTTAAGGTGTAATTAACTAACTCAAATAACTATAAAATATTTTACAATATCTAATTACTTTAAAAGATTTATCCATTCCTTTTTTATTATTTCCCAATTGAAGTTTTCTGCTTTTAATCTAGCATTTTTAGAAAGTTTTTCAGTTAATTCATTGCTAGTTAATAATAACTCAATTGCTTCTACCATTCTATCAACATTACCTTGATCAACTAAAAGTCCAGTCTGGTTATCATCAATTAAAAAAGGGATTCCTCCAACATTAGATGAAACTATTGGCAATCCTAGTGACATAGCTTCTATGACACTTACTGGAGTGTTATCAAAGTTAGTAGTATTAATAAATATATCATAATTACTAGCTAATTTACACCATTCTTCTTTAGATAATTTTCCAGTAAATTCAACATCAACATTTAAAGATTTGGCATATTCTTTTGTCGTGTACAAAGATCCATCTTTATCTGGTCCAACCATACAGAGTATAGCATCAGAAAATTTCACTTTTAATTTTACAAAAACATCTATTGCCATCTTAGGATTGTAAATTGAAGCAAAAGCTCGAACCCAAATCAATTTAGGGTGTATTTGATTTCTTAACTTAAAAGCATATTTATCAACTTCTATACTGTTTGGTATATGAATTATATTAGTAAAACCTCTTTTTTTAAATTCGTTTAATAAATAATTTGAAGGAGCAATATTTATGTAAGCATTATGAAAAATCATTTTCGAAAACTTACTATTCTTATCCAATCTAAAAGGAAGATTTCCTCCATGTAACATTGGAATATATTTTAAGCTAAACAATCTACAAAGCTGACTTGTAAAAAAGGCATACCAAAAAGCAGAAGTACTATAAGTATCAATTAAAACATAATCAACATTATTGTTTTTGATAATAGACAACAACATATCCATTAGCCTTACAACCTGATTCGTCCTGGATGAACTTGTAACTACTAAAAAACCTTCACTTTGCAACTGCTTGCTTAAAGTATCAATAGTGGTTGCGTTTAAACCTTCCTTGGTTAATTTATTCCCTATGTATAACAGGTTTTTCAATACTATAAACTTTTAATAAAGATAAAGCATAAATAAAAGCCGGTGCAGCAATACGCATAGCGGCATGATTAATCGTAAGTAACCAGAAAATAACAAAAGGTAGAATAAAAATATTCATCCGATTGTTGAAAGCTAAAAGCAACGGAGTAAAAAACAGAATCAATAAATCAAAAAACCCAAACATTCCGTGCTCAGCAAGCATTCGGGAAATCTCATTGTGTGAAGCAGCCTCGATACCGGTTGTTTCCTGTCGGTACTCTTTGTTTTTACCTACACCAACACCAAAAATAGGATTATCCATAAACATTTTAAACTCAGATTCGATTAGTTTTTCTCTCCCTGTTAATTTACTTGCTTTAATCCTTCCCCTAGCATCCTGATTAGCATAGCGCTTATCGATCAAACCTCCAGTTTGAACAGAACTATAAGTCCAAATCCCAAAGAGTATTAAGGTCATCAAAAAAATAAATCTAAAAACAGTCATTTTAGCTTTTGTTCTGATATTAAAAAATATGATAATCATCAAAATCAAAATCATGATACCTCCTGCAATAACTCCTCCTCTTGAAAAAGTCACAATCCCCCTGAAAACAATTATAATCAACAAAATAACATCAATGATTTTATTTTTTGTTGAATTCGAAAACAATACAAGTTTGGTAAAAAACAGGAATATCCCCAAACCTAATATAGTCGACATCTGATTTGGCCCATATCCTCCCGAAGTAGCAAAATTAGATTCTGTGTTCGTTACAACCTCTTTTATGCTTGGTGTGTATAAAAACAAGTAGACAACAATACTAATAATGGGAAAAGATGCACTATGAAGAATATCTACCATTTCCTTCAATGAGATCCTCCTGCCATAACAGTAAATTGCAGAAAATGCTAATGTAAGTGGTCCTATAATATTAAATGTGATGGCTTTCCTTATATCAGTATCAAGATTAAGGGTAAAGACGCCAAGGATTATTCCTGGAAGTAAAAAAACGAGAAAAACAACATAGGGAATAGCTGGCTTAGCAATTCCTTCAAATAATATTCCAAGCAGTAAAATACCTATAATTCCAAATTTAGCATATTGTTCTATAAAATTCCCTTCGGTCATCCTAAGAAACACCTCAACTCCAGTAAGATAAGCCGCAACATAAAGTGCTTCGTTATTTTTATTTCTAGTTTTTATGACTATTAAAAAACCTACAAGAAGAATCAACAAAGCATAAATTTTGGACAAAAATGGCAGTAAAAAAACAGCAATACCAATCAACACATGCAACAAAACAAGTGTTAAGTAAGATATTTGCTTCCCTCCTGATTTTGAATTCATATCTAAACTGATTGATAAAATTTTATTGCTTTCTGAATAATTATTTCATGAGAAAAATTCTCATAAACATAAGACTTTAAATTAGAAGAATAAAACCTTCTTAAGTCACTATCATCCGCCAATTTTTGTAACGACTCTTCTAATTGCTGAACATCATCTGGTTGAAATAACAACCCATTCTTTCCTTCAAGTATGATTTCGGGACATTGTCCTACATTAGAACTTATTACCGCTAAACCAGATTGTCCGTATTCGAGCAGCACAACGGGAAAACCTTCAAAAGTTGATGCCAAAACACCAATTGTGGCCTGAGATAAAACTGAGTATACATCATTTTGTGCTCCATATACAAAAACCTTATCTTGCAAATTCTTGTCTTTTATAAACTTTTTTATATTTTCAGAATACGTGTCATGACTATCTTTACCAACAAGATGTAATGTCCAACCGCTTTCTGCAAGCTTTGATTTGTGGAAGCCTTCAAGCAGTACCATATGATTCTTAGGATTCCTCAAATTAGACAAACAGACAATTCGTTTTCCATCAATTCCACTCAGAATCAAAGACTTTTCATGTTTAGGATTATGAACTGTAAAATTAGGCAAGTAAACATGTTTGGCATTGTATAAATTGGATTTTGCCCATTGCAATAATTCATTATTACAGACTATTACCCCATTAAAAAACAAGGAAGCAAATTTAATCAGCCAATTATTTGACATACTGTTTTTAACCCTATCTCCATAATGGTCGTGCCAGATTAATTTCACTCTGAAATAAATAATTTTCACTAACAAACCAACAAAAAAAGAACTCCCATGCGCATGAACAATTTCAACTTTATGCTCTAAAAGAAATTGACGCAAACGTAACAATTCTTTTAAATCAAAAGTTTTGGTACGATTTAAGCATATAAAATGTACATTATCATCAATCTGTGTTTTTAATGCTCCCTCACTTCGGGTTGCAATCAATCCAGAAAATTCAATTACTTCTGCTAAACTGTTTGCATAATTAACCGACATACGTTCGGCACCTCCAGCATCTAAACTATCTATTATTTGTACTACTCTCACCTCTTTGAATTCACTAATTTTGCGATTTCGCTTTCAAAATAATCAATTGTATATTTTCTAGACCAATCCGAAGCTTCCATACTTGTCTTTTGGTAACTTTTCTCATTACTTAGCAAAGTTATAACTGCTTTGCTATCTTTTTCAAGATTTAACGTTAAAATTCCTCCTCTATTACCATGACCCAGCATATACGGCACACATGAAATCTCAGTCGATAAAGGGACACAACCCCAAAACATTGCTTCGGCAACTACTTTAGGCCACCCCTCACTTTTTGAAGGCAATAGCAAAAAATGACTTTCCTGATACGCTTTTTTGACAGTTTTCACCAATTGATTTCCTTTCAAAACAATAAAATCAGTCAAATTATTCGCAGCAATATAGGTTTCTAAGAGCTTTCTTTGCTGTCCGTCACCATACAAATCCAAGTGCACATTATACCCACTGGCGTGTAAACTTTCAACTAATTTAATTGCATACAAGGGACGTTTCCCTTCTGAAAGGGTGCCGACAAATAAAAAACGAATAACCGCCCGATCCTGCAAAATAATTTTTCGTAAAGAAACATCTTCTTTATCCCCTTCAGTGTAAGATGCCGTAAAAAAAGGCTTTATATTTTTAGAACTGCCCTCCCATTCCCCATAAACCAATACCTTCATATTTCTGGTTAAAAAAGTATTGGATAAAATCCATTTTTGAATTCGATAACTTAAGGGTTGTTTAGCCTTAGGATCCCAATTCCCGGCATATTTAGCTGTTTTTGGAGTATTCGGAAAAAAAATCTGAGCCACACATCCTAACAAGCCTATGTTTCCGGGACATCGCAAATGAATGTGGTCTGCTTTTCGCATGGCCCGTACAATAAGCCATAGGTTCAATACGGCTGCGATTATAGTATGAAGCACTGCTTTTATGGAAGTAACATTAAAATCTTTTAAGACAACTGGAGATACCGTTTCAAACGGAATTTGTGTAACCAACAACCCTCGATCGGTTTCCCAAACAGGACAACAAAACTGAATGGTATCAGTATGCTTAGCCCAAATTGCCATTTCTTTTACATAAGGACCATAAGCCATCCAACCGTTATTTGACGGAATTAAAGGCGCGGCAGAAACAACAAGTAATTTCATTAGATATAGCCCTCCGAACCTTTCAAAGAAACTTCCGTTGCCGGAACACCCACAACAACCGCATTAGAATTCACATCGCTGGTCACCAGCGAACAGGCACCGATAACCGCATTATCTCCCACAGTAATCTTTCCCGCCACTACAGCATTAGCTCCTATATATACATTGTTCCCTATAACCGGAACCCCTCTTTTCTCTCCCGTTCCGGAAACCCCAATAGTAACTCCTTGGGAAATATTACAATTGTTGCCGATAACGGTTTTTGCATTTAAAATGATGCCTCCAAAATGCCCGATGTAAAAGGAATTTCCTATGGACACGGAAGCTGGAATCGAAATCCCTGTTAGTATTTCAATTGCTTTTTGCCATAAAAGACAAACGAAAAGCAATAACTGTCGAAGTACGGGAATGTGCATTTTTCTATATACTGCTCGAGCTATTCGATACTGGAAAATTGCCCAAAAACCTTGAGTAAAGAAAAGTATAGTAATAAAATTACCTCCGTATTTTTTATATTTTTTATAATCCGATACTATCATTTCTTACTTAATGATTTGAAAAAATCAATATTTTCAGCAACCAATTCCGACACTGAAAATCGTTTTTGAACCTCTTTTTCTGCATTTTTGCCCATTGCAGAAGCTGCTGCTTTGTCCGTAAAAATACGAAGAATCTTTTGAGCGATATCGTTAGGGTCTAACGGATTACACAAAAGTCCTGTGACCGTATCGGTAATAATTTCAGGTCCCGGGCCTCTATTTGTAAAAACCACTGGTTTTGCAATAGCCATAGCTTCGGGAGCGACTAGGCCAAGGGTTTCCATATGAGATGGAAAAACACAAACTTCTGCTTCAGCATATTTTTTTGCAACCTCACTTAATGGCAATACTCCTTGAAAAAAAACACTTTCAGCAACAGGACCAAGTCTTGGAAGCTCTTTTTCTTTTAAAAACGCAACAAAAGAAGCCCCATCCGGGAAGAACCAATCCCTACCATAAAGATGTAATGTTGCATCGGGAAACTCCTCTTTTACCAATGGAAAAGCCTGAATAAGCTGACGTACCCCTTTCTTTTCACAAATAGTCCCTGCAAATACAATTTTATGAGGAATTATATCATTAAGCATAGGCTTAAAAACAGCTGTATTAATGGGATTATTAATGTAACCCAACGGCTTATTATGATAACTTAGGTACTTTTCAGTATGGTTTTTCACATACTTTGAAACGGCTATAAAAGCATCTGCTTTGGCAAAAGACCTTTTTTCCTGAAACCCTTTCCACCAGTTAATCCCTCTATTTTCGGCTTCGGCAAAAAAATAATGGCCTCCGTGCAAACGAATTACATATTGTATGTCTTTTATTTTGGAAAGAAACGCCAAACCTGATTCGGCACTTTCCACGATATCAATAGGGTGGTGTTTGTGAATTTCCCTGATTTTCCCTGAAACAGCTTTAGAATTCATCCACCAGGACAATCCTTTAAGTTTACTTCTATTTAATCGGTAAATCCTAACACCTGATTCCATCAATTCTTCATACTCCGAAGTGTAATTCATCCCTACCACACTCACTTGAATGCCATTTGCTGCCAAAGCTTCACCAATGGTTTTAACAAAACTGCCCAATCCACCATGTGGAAAACCAGGTTTGGGATATTCATGAGTTATGAAACAGATGTGCATATCGGTTAATCTATATTTAATTGCTTTCGGATGGCAACCGAAGCGTTTTTATAATCGGCAATAACAACAGTTTCCCATTGCTTCATCGCTTTACTATTAAACGGCTGGCGCAGTTTTTCAGCTATCTCATCAGGATGGTTGAGCCAAATTACAGCTTCACTATTAGGCATGCTTCTGAAATGCTGGTATTGATAAATCGTTTTAACAGACCAATTTGGATTTTTTTTATGTTTCTGATCGTAATTGATAAAAATACACGGTTTATCGAACATGGCAAAATCAAAAGCCATGGTAGAACCAACATTTACGACAATATCAGAATAGTAAGCGGTGCTTACCAAAAGTGAAACATCATCCCGTGAAGGATATACCATACTCCATGCTGAAGAATTCTTAAAAAGCCAAAGTGGGGTTGCCTCTTTTATTAATCCGCGGTGTTTTTTTACTACAGCTTCAAATCGTCCGGACAAATCCACCGGGCAACGACGCAAAAGGAGCTGATACTCGTTTTCCAGTCCTGCTTTAATCAATGCTTCTGCAATATCATCAAGGTATTGAGGATCATCGGGAGACGTTTTGATGTCGTCTCCGGAATAACAAATTATTTTTTTATTGCAATCCAAGCCGTATGCATCATAAAAAAAATCCTTTGGAATAATTGAATGTGCCGACTCATAACATTCAAATTGTGGCGTTCCAGTAACAACAACCTGTGTTTGATTAAACTCAGGATAATACAACTCTACTTCTTTTTTCATGTAATCGGACCAAACCAGATATTTATCGGCCCGTAATGCCATTCTGGCTTTAGGAAGGTTATCCCACGAATAAATCACGGTTGATGTTTCGATACCCAAATCAGCAGCAGCCGCAAAAATAGTAGCACACTGTAATCCTCTTTGATGAGAACAGAACAACATATCCGGTTGCACTTTTTCGAGTATTTCTTTCACCTCTTTATAAAAAAAAGTTCCTCGAATGGCTTTCTGATAAAACGACTCCAAAGCAAGAATAGTATCGTATTTTTTTATAAAAGGAGCAGTAATTTCGATTGCCTTATAAAAAACTTTTTTAGAAAAACTTTTATGGTCCCGATTCCAATTGGTCAGAATGGATGGATTTCCAGTTTTATTTGAATTACGGTACAAACGCGACAAGCATATTAACTCCCTCAAAAATTTTTCTTTAAGGGATTCATTATATTTTGGTATCTGGAAGGCCTGAGAAAGTCCGGTTAGTTTTTTTACATCGGCTGCTGTTTCATCATCGAAATTGTGAAACAATATTAGTTCTGCTTCGGTATTTTTAAAAACATCCGAATACAAATAATTCCGAATCCCGACACCATCCGGGAATAACAATAAAATTTTATTTTTTCTCATTTAGAATTTCATTTGCAACCAATCGCTTTGTAAAGAGTAGTGCTCCTTGCTGGTTTAGATGAGCACAATCATAAAACAAGGTATCGTTATAGCCTGTAGAATAATCCTTTAACTCCGGTAATTTTGTTTTTAATTTTCCAATATACTCTTTATTTTCGGCTATCGAACAGAAAGGGGCGCAAAATAAAACCACCTCAATCTGATGCTCCTTACAAATCTTCTTAATGGCTTCCACTGCTGTATTGGTTTCCGAAATGGATGAAGGCAAAGAATACTTCTCAAAAGAACGGTTGCCTTGTTTGGGTGTAAATCCTTCTCCGGGATTAATTTTCGGTTTCTTATTCATGGCCGAAAAACAAAATTCACGGAACCCAATTTTAGGAGCGGCCATAATGTACCTGTAAAAAGGAATATAACAATTCGCTTCGAAATTTGGAGTATTGGTGGAACGCAAATGCTCTTTAATAACCGGATGTTTAATAAAAGGCATGGCTTCTGAAAGGGCAATCGGCGATCTTCCTTTGTCTTCAAATTGATAATCCACCTGTAAAAAAAGTTTTTGCATTCTAACTCCCTGATGCAGTAATAATTTCAACTGCAACAGATTGTCTTCCAAATGCGCGCCTTCCATACCCAAATTAACGGCTCTTTTACCGGTTAATTGTTCTACTTCTTTTGTATCGATATGATTGGCTACACGAGAAGATCCCAAAAAAACATAATCAATCGTTTGTGGTTTAAGTGTAAGGATGTATTGGAACTTATTTCTAGGTGGAGCGGTTTCATACACACGAGTGAATAAATAGTCCATTGCATATAACAACACGACAACACTACCTATTACTATCGCTAAAGAATATAAAAACTTCCTCATTAAAACTGAAAATAGATAAAATCTGCAGCATTTGTAAATGCTCCAAACAATAATAATCCCAAAAGTACCAATACTAATCGAATGTAGCGAAACTTACCGAAAAAAGGATGCTCTTTTTCACGGGAAACCCATTCAAAAACAATGAATAGTCCCAAAAGCCCAACCAGTTCGATGGTATAACGATCGATTGATAAATAAGCTATACCTCCTTTAAAATTAAACAGAAAAATATTTTTTATGTACTGTAGGGCCATGGTAACGGTTTCTGCTCTGAAAAAAATCCAGGCAAACATTGCAAGGCAGAATGTCAGCATCATACTGAAAAATTCTTTAACCGTAGGCCATTTTTTCCCTTTTGCAACGATATCAATATGGTTTCGGTTACGGTTGGACAACAACAAAGGCATAAAATATACGGCATTGAGCAATCCCCAAATTATAAACGTCCAATTGGCGCCATGCCAAAAACCGCTTATTAAAAAAATGATGAACGTATTTCGTACTTTCATTAACGTTCCTCCCTGACTGCCTCCCAACGGAATATAAAGATAGTCCTTAAACCATGAGGAAAGTGATATGTGCCATCTTCTCCAAAATTCGGCGATATCCCGGGAAAAGTAGGGATAATTAAAATTCCGAAGTAAATCAATTCCGAAGAGTTTTGAAGTTCCCAAAGCAATATCCGAATATCCACTGAAATCCCCATAAATCTGAAATGTAAAATACAGGGCACCAAGTAACAAGGTTAACGAATTCGCACTTTCATAAGTGTCAAATATTTGATTGGCATAAGTAGCACAACTGTCTGCAATTACAATTTTCTTGAACAATCCCCAAATAATCTGATGTAGCCCGTCGATAGCTTTATCACTGTTGAAAACTCTTTTTTTCTTGATTTGCGGCAGTAAGTGCGTGGCCCGTTCGATAGGTCCGGCAACCAACAAGGGAAAATAACTCACAAAAAGTGAATAATCCACAATATTGTGTTCCGGTTCGATACGTTTTTTATAAATATCAATTACATACGACAACCCGTGAAAGGTATAAAACGAAATCCCCACCGGAAGAATTACCTGCAAGGTCCAGAAGTTAGCTTGAAATCCAAAACCGGACAGCAGATCGGCAAACGATTGGGCGAAAAAATTATAGTATTTGAAGATGCCTAAAAAACCAACGTTAATACTAATACTCAGCCAAAACCAGAATTTCCTGATACGGACAGTCGAAGCATCCTGCATTTTCAATCCAGTATAATAATCCAATCCCGTGGAAAATACCAGTAAAAAAAGAAAGCGCCAATCCCAACAAGCGTAGAAATAATAACTGGCTACCAAAAGCAACAGGTTCTGAAGCTTTAACGATCTGTTATTTACGCCCCAATAAAGGGCAAATACCAACGGCAAAAAAATCAGATATTGCAGGGAATTAAAAAGCATTATTTATCTCTAAACTGTTTTTGATGGTTCAGTTGCCAAATATCGTTGTTTTCCAACGATTGCAAAAACAATTGCGCACTGTTTCCTTTACCAAAATCACCATCGGTTTTCTGTACTTTATGGGTGTCGATAATGTCAAGTGCTTTTTTAATACTTTTTTTATCGTAATCAACATTAAGGATATCGGCATGAAGCGCCCTATTTTGCTGACGCGTCCCAATATTAATAATCGGTAAACCGTAATAAGGCGCTTCCCGAATTCCGGCACTACTGTTCCCGATGATAAATTGTGCTTTTTTTAATAACGTTAAAAAGTATTCGAAACGAAGGGACGGGAAAACACGAAAACGTGCATTGTCTTTCAATCGTTCATACGCTTTTAAAATGGCGGTACTTCCCAAATCATTATTGGGAAAAATCACCACATAGTTGTGAGTGTCCTCCAGTAAAGCTTCAACAAAATCATCGGCATATTGTTGCATGTATTTGGCTTCCGTGGTTACCGGATGAAACATTACCACGGCATATTGGTCGAAAGTAATTTCATAATAGTTCTTCGCCGTTGCCAAATCCGGCAAGGTATCGGAAAACATGATATCTACATCAGGAGATCCTATGGTAAATACCGATTCCGACAACTCGCCCATCTGAATGAGTCGTCTCTTAGCCTGTTGGTTGGAAACAAAATGCACATGGCTCATTTTACTGGTGGAATGACGAATCAGTTCATCAATCGTTCCCGAAACTTCACCACCTTCTATGTGCGACACTAAAATATTATTCAACGATCCTACAATGGCTCCTGCTAAAGCTTCCACACGGTCACCGTGAATAACTATCATGTCTGGAGTACAGGTTTTAACATACGCCGACAATCCTTCTATGGTTTTGGCTAATGTTAAATCCATCGTGGTTTCGTGAGTATGATTTTCAAAAGTATGTACATTGGAAAATCCGCAACGTTCAATTTCTAAAAGCGTATAGCCATATTCCTGTTGCAGGTGCATACCGGTAACAAATACAAAAGCTTCAAAATCCGGATGGTCTTCCAGAATTTGAAGTAAGGATTTTATTTTACCGAAATCCGCTCGGGTACCGGTTAGAAAGAGTATTTTTTTCATTGTACTGATGAAGTGCACTTAACAGGCCGTGAAGATAACAATATGAAAAATCAATTAAAAACTTCTCGATACATTTTATTCCGTTAACACTCCATAAAATACTCGAAGTGACGTAAAAAAGAAATCTACGCCGTCAGTTTGAGTGGTTTTGCGCAATGCAATGAAGCAAAAATGTATCGAGAACCTAGAACTTTTTCTTCGCTAAATTAAGCAATGCATCAAAATCACCATTTATCAAAGCTTCCTTCTTAGCTTTAGACCATTTTTTAATCTGCTTCTCTTTTTCAATTGCAAGGGTAATGTCTGTAAAATCAAAGAAATATACCAAATCAATCGGTCTTTTCTTAAACGTATAGCACTCGGGATAGAAGCCGCTCTCATGTTGAAAAAGTCGCTTTGTTAAGTTGCTGGTAACCCCTGTATAATAAGAATCGTCAGAACATTTTAAAATGTAAACATAAGATTGTTTCATAAAGTAACTACTTAGAGTACAAGACTTCTCGATACATTTTATTCCGTTAACACTCCATAAAACACTCGAAGTGACGTAAAAAACAAATCTATGCCGTCAGTTCGAGTGGTTTTGCGTAATGCAATGAAGCAAAAGTGCACTGAGAACCTATTGAAAATCAGACCAATCCAATTGTTTGTCGCTCGCAATATCACGAGTGGCTGTTTTTCCTAAAAGACTTTCAAAATGTTCCGCTAAGATCTTACCGGTTCCCGGACGCTTTACCCAAATATTCTCTTTGGTCAAGACCTCGCCTTTTTTAATGGGCGCAATGGAACAAACCGTAGCAAAAGCAAAATCGATGGTCACCTGTTCTTCATCCGCCGGTTTTTTTGTACCGCCTCGCATTAAAGCCATTTCGGCACTGTTTACAATCAGTTCTTTCGTTGCCTGTTCGTCCATACTGCAAACGATATCCGGTCCGGTGCGGTTCATGTGGTCGGTAAAATGACGTTCTAATATCGAAGCACCCAAAGCCACAGCTCCCAAACAGGCATTATTGTTTAACGTATGATCGGACAAGCCGAAAACCTTATCAGGAAAAGCCTCGTGCATTTCCATCATCGCGCCGAAACGCACCAAATGAATCGGCGTTGGATACAAATTGGTAGTATGCAGGAGCGCAACCGGAACCTTATGCTTATCGAAAATAGCGACCGCTTTACGAATGCTTTCAATGGTATTCATCCCGGTACTTAAAATTACCGGCTTTCCAAAAGAAGCGATATGTTCCAATAACGGATAGTTGTTACATTCCCCAGACCCAATTTTATAAGCCGGAATATCAAATTTCTTCAAACGCTCTGCAGCCGCACGGGAAAAAGGCGTGGAAATGAAAATCATTCCTTTGCTTTCTACATAGTTTTTTAATTCCAGTTCTTCTGCTTCGTTTAAGGCGCAACGCTCCATGATTTCATAAATGGACACATCGGCATTACCCGGAATCACTTTCTTGGCTGCACCGCTCATTTCATCGGCTACAATATGGGTTTGGTGTTTTACTACCTCAACACCCGCTCTGTGAGCAGCATCTACCATTTCTTTGGCTACCTGCAGCGACCCTTCGTGATTGATACCGATTTCGGCAATAACTAAAGGTGGAAAATCGGGGCCAACTTTTCTTCCGGCAATTTCTATATAGGGATTCATATGTTCAGTTATTAGTTTTATTTAAAAGAAATTCTGCGTAATCAAAATCTTCTTGTGTATCGATATCTACATCAGCAAAAGGATGATTTACTTCTAACGGAAATGCTTCTTTTGTAATGATTTCATTTTGAAGTATAACGGATGCTTTTGTAATATAAAGCAACCCATTTTCGTAATATAAAGGTTCTAAATCTTGGCTGCGTTGTCCAATTTCATAATTAAACGGAATAAATTTATCGTTTGCAATCTTACCAAATTTCTGATGGTTTCGCGTTACGGTAAACAAACTGTCGTACTCGCCTTCTTTGTACTTCAAAAAAGCTTGTTTGAGTAAGGTATCCGGTCGAAGCGGATTGGTTACCTGCAAAAGAATTACATTTTCGACACCTGCTCCCACAACTTCCAAAACATGTTTCAAAGCGGAAACCGTTGGCTCAAAATCTCCGGAAAGATTTTCTGGACGGTCTACAACTTTGGCACCATAAGTTAATGTAACATTTTTAATCGCGGCATCATCGGTAGAAACGTAAACTGCATCAATAAACTCATGCTGTTGGGCATATCGAATACTGTGCACCAACAACGGCAAATCGCCCAGTAATTTTATATTCTTACCAGGTAAGCGTTTGGAACCGCCTCGTGCGGGTATGATGGCGATGGTTTTTTTCTTATTCAACTATTTCAAAAATAAATTATATGAATTTATACAAATCTCATGACCCTTAAATAATTCATGTGTGTTCACATTATGAAAAATAGAAATTATTTTATTGTATTCATCTATATTAACTTTAAAAAAGACTTCCACATACCTTTTTTCTTTGCTTACTGATAAAAATCTAGAACTCCAAGCATCGCGAGCTATAGTTAAATGATCGTATGCCTGAGCTACCAACTGGGATTCGTAGCAACTTAGTAATTCTTGTTTTTCAGCTTCCTCTGAAGTAATATCAACAAAAAAATTAGGAATTATTTCGGTATGTACAGAGTATAAAAACATTGAAAAAGCTGGTTTTTTAACCTTTGTCAGTGCTTTTTGGACAAATAAGGCACAAATTCTATGCTTTGGAGGGTAATCCATTGGCCAAACTGTAAAAACACTATCCCATTTTTTACTGTTAAACACTGACACCATTTGTTCTAAGTGCTCGCATTTTATTTCCATTGTATTATTGGGAATACCAATTTCAATACAATCGGCATTTAATTTCAGTGCTACTTTTTTAGCTTCTTCCGATCTTATTTTTTTTGTCTCGGATGGATTCAATGCATTGGCTCCATCAGTTAAGAAAACCAATGTAACACTGCATTCTACATTTTTTAACTTAAGTAATGTTCCTCCAAGACCTATAACTTCATCATCCTGATGCGGAGCTATAACAAGTACGTTCTTTAAAGTTTGAATTTGAAGCGGTAACGGATCTATAATTTCTCTAAAAAAATCCAATTGAAATACTTTTTCTATAAATAAGATATCTGTAGACTTATAAATCTTTTTTAAAAGCGTATTAGTTGCACCATGCTTAACGTTCGAAAAATATCTGTAATAATATATACTTTCCAGTTTATTTAATATTCTTCTTATCATTATCGTATTATTTTTAAACCTCTTCCTGTTAATTTAAACGAGCAATAGCCTATAATGAGCTTAGAAATCCAAATAAGGTATTTTAAATTAAAAATGAAGGTTTTTTTTATTAGCAACCAATACAATTTAAAAAAGTCAGGGCTCTCATAAAGCACTATTAAATTTTGCACTTGAAATTTAAAAAAAAATAGTTTTATAGTCGAGTTTAACATTTTTTTTCCCTGCAGCAAATCAAGTATATCCAGTACTGCCCTATGTCTTGTTTCCAACACAGTGTACTTTGCATTTGATGAATTAGAATCCGAATGAATACGGTATAAGGTAAGATATGTATCAGCTAAAACCAATTTAGGTTTTTCTGCCAATCTTCTTATATGAAAATCACGGTCTAACCATTTGAGCAATTTTTCATTGTACAGCATTTTTCCTTCCAAAAATTCCTTCCGCCACATGATATCGTGCATGTACCAAGAAATTTTTAACGTAATAAAATCTTCGATTAAATTATCCGACAATTTTGTACGGTGCTCTCTTTTAATTTCTTCTTTAGCATCGTTTGTCATAATTGTTTTTGAAAGCACACCATCAGCAGTAGGGTTTTCATCAAAAACTTTAATTTTTACTGCTATATGATTGGGCAACAACCAATCATCAGAATCCAAAGACATAATATACTTTCCGCTAGATTTATCAATACCGTAATTCCTAGCTCCATTTGGCCCTTTAGGAATATGTAACGGTCTATTGAAAAATTTTATACGGGAATCAATAGCCATATATTCTGAAACGACCTGCTCTGTATCGTCTGAAGAGCCGTCGTCGACTACAATACACTCCCAATCCGTATACGTTTGATCTCTTACACTATCGAGTGTTTCCTTAATCAAACCGGCTCGATTGTAAGTCGCAATTATTATTGAAACTAAATTATTATTATTCATTGTTTATGCCTGTAGTAATTTTCGAAAAATCCGTGTAAAAAAAATTTTAATAATATACGGTAAAACTAAAGGTTTTAAAGCAGTTAAACTAGTGTTTGAACAAACCAGTTTTTTATTTTCCAAGGAGGATTGTAACAATTCCTGTTTAACATTGTTTCCCATATGATAGGCAAAAGCTTTGATTAGTGAAACTCTGTAATATCCAAGCTTGTCAATTGGTGTATCAATAAATTTCAGTTCTCCTCCAGGAAAAACAAAAATAGGCTTTTCTAATTTCATTTCAGTAAATACCTGTTTTCTGTATGTGGAAGCAAAATGACTTGCCCCAATAACCACTTTCACTCCTTTTTTATTCAGATAATACTGTTTTTGTTTCCAATTGTTATTTTTTGATATGAAAAAATCTTTTTTATTAATTCCTTCTTCAAAAAGTTCCAAATCAAAATCGTTCACAACTTTACCCTTATTAACAGAAAAAAAAGAACCAAAAAACAATGAATTATTACAATAAAAAGCCATATGCGGATCTGGAGTTAAACCAACAACCCCTATTTTTTTAAATGTATCAAATACCTGATGAACCTCATTTTGCCAATTTGTAAAAAAGAAAACATCGGCATCAGCAATGGTAATAAAATCTTCATAAGACGAACGGGCTTCCTGTAAAACGGAATACACTTTACCTTTATTTTCTGAATAAACTATGTATTTATCTATTCTTTTTTGCAGGAGTAACGCCTCAATAAAAGCACCAACTTCTTTCTTTGAATTGTTATTGATTATTGTTATTGCAGTATTTTTGGGATCTATGGTTTGCAACAGTGACTGTATTGACGCATAAAAAACTTCCGCAAGATTCTTAAAATAATCATGGGCATCATCAGGAATATACACAGGAATTATTACCCTGTGCTTTTTGTAATTCAATTGTTTTGCCTTTTGTTTTTCAGGATTAGTTCCTATTCGCATTAGAAAATTATATTATTTAAGAAAAATATGATGAAAAAATATTTTACTGCTAAAAATGTTTTTTTTAAAACTCTTTATTTAAAATTTTAGAAAAAATTGCTACATCTTTTTATTTAAATATTCACAATTATAAAAACTACTTTTGTCAATAGGTAAATTAATAAAATTCTAATTGGTTACGTTAAGCTTATCCGAAAAAATAACTGGATAACAACATTAAACCGTTTAGGGTTTTTATTTTTTTTTTATGACGAACCAATAAAAAGACTATTTATAAAAAAACGTAATTAACAGAATTATAAAAATGAAAAAACAGTATAATAACTTGATATTAAAAACTTTTGATTTTGTTTAAAGATTCTAAATATTTCTCCGTTATGGATGCTATTGAATAATAATCTAAATACCGTTCCCTATTATGTTTTGAAATCATTAATCTTTCAGATTCATTTAAACTTAGAACCTGTCTTATGGCTAATTCAAGTGTAGACAAATCTTCAATTTGAAACCAAAAACAATGAAGTTTGTTTAAACGTTCTTCCATAGCTCCTACTTTTGTAGAAATAATAATTTTCCCAGCCGCCATGGCTTCTAAACCAACTAAAGGTCCTGATTCTTCATACGAAGGAATAACTAATACATCAATTTCATTAAAAAATAAATTTAAATTTTCGTTTATTAGTGACCCCATAAATTTACAATTAGATTTATCTGCAATAATCTCCAAAAGTTCTTTCTTTTGATTACCATCACCAGCAATTACAAAAGGTAAATTTGTTTTAGAAAAAAATTCAGCAGTTGGTAAAATTCCTTTTTCTGAAGTAAGTCTTCCAAGATAACCAAAACGCAAATCTTTATTTAATTTAATTTCCGAGGCTAAAAATTTATCTTCATTTAGAGCACATTGATCTATAATGATATAAGGTAAATTAATTTGCTTATTTAAATTATAAGCGTTTTTTTCAGAATGATGAATAAACATACTTACCTTTTTTAAAAAAGACAAATCTAATATAGACACTTCTCTGATTGTTCCCGTTGTCCGAACCAAACATGGGATATTTCTTCTTTCACAAAACGAAACTATTTCTGGTAAAAATTTTGATGTTAATTGCACGCATAACAACACTAAATCTGATTCCTTTATTTGCTTTTCAATTTCATTCTGATATAGTTTATCTAAATCAAAAAGTTTTTTTGAAATTGAATTTTTCAAATAAGCATAATTTTTAAGCTTACCTCTATTTACAATTTTAGTAAAAAAACTTAGAAAAAAAAGTAGAAAATTTTTTGAAATTATTTTTTTTGGGACTGACTCCCATTTAATAGAATTTAAATTTTTTAATGCAAAAGAGTGTCCTGTCATATAACCTGTAGATAAGACACTCACATCAAAATCGCTTTTCAATGCATTAGCAATAATATTAACTTCTAATTCCCTTCCTCCAAAATCACCTATGGGTCCTGCAATGAGTATTTTCTTTTTCATCTGAATTTATTGGTTCTGATGTATAAAAGCATCAACATCAAAAAAAAGAGTATTTATTTCCTTTAACTTTTCCTCATCAAAATCCCACCAGGCTATCTTTTTTAATTTTACAATTTGTTCTTGGGTAAAACGATATTTTTTAATCTGAATCGGGCTGCCAACCGCAATGGCATAATCCGGAATGTCTTTGGAAACCACAGCACCAGCTCCGATAACAGCACCATCGCCAATAGTCACCCCATCCAAAATGGTTACATTAGCCCCAATAAACACATCGTTGCCAATGGTAATCGGTTTACGTTCTTCAGCTAATTTTTTTGTCGCAAGGGTACTGCCGTTTTGTTTCGCTGTACTGTAAAAATAAGGACTGGTAGAAATGCCGTTAGTAGGATGGATCCCCCAACCGCAAACTAAATTAGGTCCAATCGAGCAAAATTTACCGATGGTGGTGTTTACTATTTTTGAATTGGCAGAAACATAGGTTCCTTTACCAATTTTAGAATGCATTATTGTGTAGGGCGGATGTAATTTTGTTAAAGTATCCCGTTCTACATCCTGTTCGATATTTTCAATCCACTGCAAAGCTACTTTCCCTCTTAGTATGGGTGCTAATTGCGGTACAAGTCGTAGTAAAATTTTAGAGGCTATTTTTTTAAACATACCCAATTATTTCCAATTAATTTCTTCTTTAATAACTTTTGCAGGATGCCCAGCGATTAAGGTATTTTGCTTTGTAAAAACACCTCTAACAATCGAATTGGCTGCAATAACACAGCCGTCCGGCACAACGGAACCTTTGTAAATTTTAACCCCGCAACCAATCCATACGTTATTACCAATTGTAATTTCGTTTGGGGTTATCGTTTTACCTTCGTAATCAATATCATGAAAATCCTCATCCAAAAACTGACAGTCCCATGAAATAACGCAGTAATCCCCAATGGTAAGTCCGTGCATAATGATAAAAGTCGAATTCACATTAATATACCCACCTTTTCCAATCGACATAACGGCTTTTTCAGCGATGTCGAAACGACACCCTCTTCCTATGGAATACGGTCCGTTTAATTTCAGTTTACCCTGAATATTGAGATAAGTTCTATGCGTTTTGTGCATAAACCCAATGTAACTCATTCCTATATCAAGCCGGTCATTGGTTTCGATATTCGTAATTCCTTTCACTGACACTTTATGGTGCAGGATGAAATTTTTAGAATACAAAATCCTATAGGCGAAATGCTTCATAAAGGAAATTACGAAATTACTTTCTGCCTTTTTACACTTCTTATACAACGAAACGGTTTTTGATAAAAACATATTTATTTTTCCTGTGTATACCAACGGTACATTTTGTTCACTCCTTCTTCGATATCAACCTGATGTTTCCACCCCAAGGCATTCAGCTTACTTACATCCGTTAGCTTTCGCATCGTCCCGTCGGGTTTTTCGGCATTAAAAACAAACAATCCCTTAAACCCAACGGTTGCTTTGATGCGTTGCGTTAAATCGGCAATTGAAATATCACTTCCGGTGCCAATATTCAGGTGCGTATTCCGGATTTCTTCTGTTGAAGTAACACAATCCGAAAAATCACGGTTTTCCATTAAAAAAACACAAGCATCGGCCATGTCTTCCGACCATAAAAATTCGCGCATCGGTTTACCAGAACCCCAGATTTCGACAACAACAGTTTCATTATTTTTTGAAATGCCAAAAGAACGCAATACTTGTAAAATTTCAGCTTGCGAAGCCTGTCCGTCAATTCCCCGTATTGGCAAACGATTTAAATCCGACTGAATGGTTTCCCAATCGTTATTTTCCAATGCTTTTCCCAAATGGATTTTTCGGATTAATGCCGGAAGCACATGCGATTTTTCCAAATCAAAATTATCATTCGGGCCATATAAATTAGTCGGCATCACCGACATGAAATTAGTGCCGTATTGCAGATTATAACTCTCACAGGCTTTGATACCTGCTATTTTAGCGATGGCATAAGGCTCATTGGTGTATTCTAAAGCACCCGTTAACAGGTAATCTTCTTTTAAAGGTTGTGGTGCATTTTTCGGATAAATACAAGTACTTCCCAAAAACAACAATTTTTTCACCCCATGCACATAACTCTGATGAATCACATTGTTCTGGATCATCAGGTTTTCATAAATAAAATCGGCCCGATAGGTGTTATTCGCCACAATACCGCCCACTTTGGCAGCGGCCAGAAATACATATTCGGGTTTTTCTGTACCAAAAAAATCAGCGGTTGCTTTCGCATCGGTCAAATCGAGTTCGGCATGCGTCCGCACCAGAATATTGGTAAATCCTTTAGCCTCCAGATTTTTCTTTATGGCACTGCCTACCAATCCGCGATGTCCGGCAACATATATTTTGGAATGTTTGTCCATTATTCGAAATAATTCTTCGTTTCAAAAGCGCCTTGCTTTAAATACACTTCTTTTTGCATCAGTTTCAAGTCGCCTTGCATCATATCGGTCACCAAATCCTGTAAATTATATTCCGGTACCCAACCCAGTTTGTTTTTGGCTTTGCTGGCATCACCTATTAACAAATCTACTTCGGTTGGTCGGAAATATTTTGGATCAACTGCTATTACCTCAGTCCCTTCAGCTAACTGAAAACGCGGATCTGAACATTGGGCCACATGGCCTTTTTCATCGGCTCCGGATCCTTTAAAGACCAGTTCAATACCTACTTCGGCAAATGCCATCTTTACAAACTCGCGAACTGCTGTTGTTTTTCCGGTAGCGATTACCCAATCTTCCGGTTGTTCTGCCTGTAGAATCATCCACATCATTCGTACATAATCCTTGGCGTGACCCCAATCGCGTTGCGCATCTAAGTTTCCTAAATATAACTTATCCTGCAATCCTAAAGCGATACGTGCTGCGGCTCTTGTAATTTTTCGGGTAACAAACGTTTCCCCGCGAATGGGTGATTCGTGATTAAACAAAATACCGTTACAGGCAAACATGCCGTAGGCTTCCCTGTAATTTACCGTTATCCAATAGGCATACATTTTAGCAACGGCATAAGGGCTTCGAGGATAAAAAGGAGTGTTTTCGGTTTGAGGCACTTCCTGTACTTTTCCATACAATTCAGAAGTAGAAGCCTGATAAATCTTTGTTTTTTTTTCCAATCCTAACAACCGAACGGCATCCAGAATGCGTAAAGTACCCAAACCATCTGCGTTCCCGGTATATTCCGGTATCTCAAAAGACACGTGCACATGACTCATCGCCGCCAAATTGTAAATTTCATCGGGCTGAATTTCCTGAATAAGACGAATCAGGTTGGTACTGTCAGTCATGTCTCCATAATGTAAAAAGAAATTACGGTGCTCGATATGCGGATCCTGATACAAATGGTCGATTCTATCGGTGTTGAATTGAGAGGAACGTCTTTTCAAACCGTGAACAATATAGCCTTTTTTTAATAAAAACTCACTCAAGTATGCGCCGTCCTGACCGGTTACTCCTGTTATAAATGCAACTTTCATAGTCTGTATTATTTTCTCTTATCGAATAGTTTCATCAGCAGTGTGATTGCTGAAAGCTGAAAGGTAGTAAATTTTCTGAAAAAAGATCGTTTATCAATCTCACGGAGCATTCGAAACCGTTTGTTCGTTTCCTTGAACTTATCAAAAATATAGCGATCATTTTCATTATTGAAAACATAAGGCAAGTAATTTTTAAAAACCCGAAGCTTCTCTTCCTGCACCTTATCCTCATGAACCGAGGATATACCATTCATATCAAAATGGGTAATCGTATGATGCAGCTTTTGATAGCTGGCACCATTTAATCCCAAAGCTTTGAAAAAAAACTCCCAATCCGAAACAATTTTATTGTTTTCATTGTACAAGCCATAGTGTTCAAACAGCGTTCTTTTTATAAACGTGCTGGGATGGTAAACGGTCTTCGAAACCAAATAACTAAAGCTCATTTGTTCGGGATGCTCTTTAACTACAACTTTTCCGGACTGTTCATAACACAAATGCCCACATATAAAATCGGCATTGGAATCAAAACTACTGAAAACGTTTTCAAAAACCGTAGGATCAACCAGGTAATCACCGGAATTTAAAAACAGCAGGTATTTCCCTTTAGCGGCTTTAATTCCTTTATTCATGGCGTTGTAAATCCCTTTGTCTTTTTCACTTACCGAATAAGCGATATTCGGTTTGTAGGCTTCTATAAGCGTCGGACTTTCATCGGTCGAACCACCGTCAATAACAAGGTATTCAAATCCTTTCCAGGTTTGGCTTACCACACTGTCCATGGTTTTTTTCAGCCCAGCGGCATCGTTATAATTAATGGTAATTACCGATAAGAGAATATTTTCCAATTTGGTTATTGATTTTGGTTGAGAATTAAATCGGTACGCTTTTCAAAAGGGAACACATCGAAATGTGAAAAAGGATCACCGTTTACAATTTGTAATCCCTTTGTTTCGGCTTCTTTTTTTAGGCTTTCATATTGCTGATACAATTCATATTCGCGGTACAACCGTTCTTTAGGGAAAGGTTGCTTTTGTTCTTCGTAACTGATTTTTATCCCTTCTTTTTTAAGGTAATATTCTAATGAAGGTTTTTCGTGATTGTAAAAATGGGTATACGGTTGAATGCACTGCCAGTCGTGATTAATCCCCAACAAAACGATTTTGGGAATTTTGCAATACACCGCCAGTTGCAGCCCTACAATAGTGACACTCCAAGGAGATAGGATTTTCTTTGTAAAATCAACCGGTAATGTTCCGCCATAAGAGTACGTATAAATTTTTCGTCCATTGAAAACTTCAAGAGCCTTTATTTTGTCTTTTGCTTCAACTAAAACCGGGGTTTGTTTCGGCAATACCTCATGGCATCGGGTCCACCAGTCTGTCAGTACTTTTTCAGTCATGGGCAGATGGGAGGCAGCAAAAATATGCAGCTTCGGATTGATCTTTTCGATATCAGGATGTTCGTAAAAATTCCCCATCGTAATCACAAAGTCATCCTTAAAAACGGATATATCCAAGTTGTTAATGGAAGGCCCGGAACCCAAAATCAGGGCTTGTGGATAGGTCCCGAAAAGATCCGCCAGTACACTGTTTTCAGGATGAATTATCTGAGAAACAAACATACTTTTGATTTTATTTTTTATTTTAAGTAAAATGCTCATCCTGCTTATTCTCTAAATCGGGCGTCTATAATCGCAACATTGGTTGCTCGGTTTATCCTTCCGGAATTCCAAAAATCACCCGGAAAAACATTAAATTCAAACACATCATGCAACAAATCAATTTGATTGACTGCGATTTTCCCGTTTTGAACAACAATATCCAAGCTGTACACACCTCCTCGCAATAGTAGTTTTGGTATTTCTAAATCAACATACCCATTTTGAAGTACTTTGTCGAAAGTTATACCCATCTCATCCGAATAAAAATCCGCAACTTTTACTTCGTTAATATCTCTAAACACCACTCCAAAAACTAGATTTTCGGCAGAAGTATTTTTTAACTGCTCAAAAGCAAGCCTAAATCTAACTGAATCCCCAGAAACTATTTCTAATACAGAATCTCCTTTTTCATTGAGTAAACAAACTGATGAAAATTTTAATTCTCCACTTCCTCTTCTATCTGTTCTCGACAACAAGTCCGTATTAATTTTATTGCTATTATTGGTTAGATAGAAATCTACAGCAGCATTACTTTCACCATCAAAAACCACTTTTCCATGTTCCAGAACAATTCCTTTTGTACACAAACTTTTCACAGCAGCCATGTTATGACTCACAAACAAAACGGTTCGTCCTTCTCTTTTGGAAATGTCCTGCATTTTACCAATCGCTTTTTTCTGGAACTCAGCATCACCCACAGCCAAAACCTCATCGACTACTAAAATTTCAGGTTCTAGGAAAGCAGCCACTGCAAACGCCAAACGCACGGTCATACCACTACTGTAACGCTTTGTAGGAGTATCAATGTAACGTTCACATCCTGAAAAGGCAATAATCTCATCCATTTTAGAAACGATTTCTTTCTTGGTCATTCCTAAAATGGCTCCATTGAGAAATACATTTTCCCTTCCAGTTAATTCGGGATTAAAACCTGTACCAACTTCCAATAAAGATGCAATACGTCCTCTGGATTTAATCGAACCCGTAGTAGGCGCAGTTACCTTGGACAAAATTTTCAATAAAGTTGACTTTCCAGCACCGTTTTTACCAATAACGCCCAGCACATCTCCTCTTTCAACCTCAAAACTAATGTCCTGCAAAGCCCAAACATATTCGCTATTGCCTTTAGTACTTCGGTCATTGGCCTCACCAATTTTCAAATACGGATCTTCTTTCCCTCGAACTGTATGCCACCATCGATTCAAATCATGACTTAATGTCCCAGTACCTATAGTACCCAGTCGATATTGCTTGGAAATATTCTCAACCTTTAATATGATGTCCTTCTCTTTCATTTAACTGTTTTTTTTAAAACGCTACTCCTTTAGGCCTTATACGGTATCTATAAATTTCTTTTCTGTTTTATTAAAAATGACCAAACCTAAAAAGAATACCGTAACAGAAACCACAACCGTATACAATAATCCTCCCCAACTAATAACGCCTTCCCCTAAAAGAAGGTAGCGGGATGTTTCCACAACATAGGCTAATGGATTATATTCAATCAGCCAGCCCAATTGAGGCAACTTTTCTTTTAACAAGGCCATAGGATACATAACAGCCGATACATACATGAGCAATTGAACGCCAAAAGAGACCAAAAAAGTCAAATCTCGATATTTTGTTACCATTGAAGAAATAATCATTCCGAAACCTAAGCCCAAAAGCCCCATAATTAAAACTAAGAACGGATACCAAACAAGATTTATCCCCAACGTATTATCCATACCTTTCAATAAATAAAATATATAAAAGCAAACAAAAATGAACGACTGTATTCCTAATTTTATCAAATTAGTTATGACAATCGATATTGGAATAATTACTCTGGGAAAATACACTTTTCCAAAAATAGAAGCATTTTTCTTGAATGTATCTGAGGTTTCATTTAAACAAGAAGTGAAGTAATTCCATACGATAATTCCAGCTAAATTGAACAAAAAGGGAGGAATTGAACCAGTAGCTATTCCAGCCATACTATTAAAAATAACGGTAAAAATAATAGCTGTAAACAAGGGCTGTATAAAATACCAAAGCGGCCCTAATATGGTTTGCTTATATACTGTTACTATATCACGCTTTACAAAAAGCAGCAACAAATCGCGGTAACGCCAAATTTCTTTAAAAGGGAGTTGGAAAAAATTGTTCTTTGGGGTTATTTCAAACAACCATTCATTATCATTAAAATCCTCCTGATACTTCATTTGTTAAATTAAAATAAGCTGCGAAATCTATTTACTTCAATGCGCAACATGTAAAATCACAGAGGTCAAATATACTAAACTTTAAGTAACCTAAGAGCAATTTAACGTTATTAGAAGAGTCAACATTAATAAAAAAAATTATAGTTTTAATATCCTACGTTGTATTCTTTTTCAAAAAAAACATACCAGAATAAATGAATTAAAAAGACCTTATCTCTGAATTAATTTTTATAACCGTAAAATATTACTAATTCACTTTAATCAACTCGTCTAAAGTAGCAACTGAAAGAGGCTTTGACAAAAAACGTGACACAAAAGGAGATTGATTCGCACGGATTTTATCTGTTTCATCTACTGAAGAAGTTACTAAAAAAACCCTTGTTGTATTTGGAGTTGTAAAAGTCTCTAAAGAATTTAAAAACTCCCATCCATTCATTATAGGCATATTAATATCTAGAAAAACAATATACTGATTGCTGGATGAATAGTTATTTTTAAAATGATCTAATGCTTCTTCACCATTTTTAAAAGATAAGGGGGTAATATTAAAATCACATTTTATCAATAGTTTTTTTAGAATCATAATAGCTATTGGATCATCATCAACGATAAAAAAATGTTTTTTTAACATATAGATTTCATAATTTTAAGGGAGAATCAATTTTGATTGCTTTACAATTTCCCGAATGATTTCATCCAATTCATTTGCAGAATCCAACACATGCGACAACATTTCTAGTTTTTCTTCTATGGAAATACCTTCATCTGAAATCAAATTTACAAGACCCATAATTCTTGCTAAAGGAGCACGAACCACGTGTGATTGAGTCCATGCGATTTTCATGAGCCGTTTATTTTGTTCCTCAATAGCCTTAAGATGTTTTATACTTTCTGTAATATCATTTACTAAAACAACCTTGGCTTCTTTTTCTTTATAAGGAATAGTATTGCTTTGGATGGATACATATATGATTTCGCCATTCTTTTTCCTATGTCTATAAACCTCTTCAAAATTTACAAAAATTTCATTAGAAATCAAATCTTTTTCAAAACTATCACATTCTATATCTGTAACAAGCATGGTTTGAAACTCTTCTGTTGTATAACCATAATGATCAATTGCAGCTAAATTCACATCCAGAAATTGGTAATTATCAAGATTATAAACCCACATAGGTTGAGGGCTCAAGTGAAATAAATCTGAATAGCGATGTTCTGATTCTTTTAACTTGACCAAATTTTTATTGCGTTCAATATTGTAAATAATGCTTTTATAAAGAGTAGCTGCATTTAAATCATCTTTAAGAAGATAATCAGAGATTCCTAAGGCAAGAGATTTTACTGCAAAAGAGAAATCAGGATAACCTGTAAGTACAACTGTTGGTGTAGTACCAACAATTTCGAGGGTATCTTTAATGAGTTCCTCTCCTTTTTTGTCTGGAAGACTCAAATCCAGAAGTACAATATCAATCTCTTTAGAGTTTGTAGCAAAAAATGAATCTAATTCCTTGAAAGAGGCTACATGAATAATTTCTGGTGCCAAAATCATTTCATCCAAGTAATCTTGTAGAAGAAAGAAATCACCAGCATTATCTTCGACTACAATTAAGGTATACTTTTTTCTATCCTTGTGCATTATTTTTATTTTCTGACAGGTAATTTTACAATATTAAACCAAAATTGTTCAATACTGGCAACAGCTTCAAAAAAATCTGTTAAATCCACAGGCTTAGTAATATAACAATTTACAAAGTGTTTGTAAGAGAGATTAATGTCTCTTTCAGATGATGAAGTAGTAAGCATAATTACCGGGATATGTTTTGTTCTGTCATCTCCCTTAATTACCATAAGGACTTCATGACCACTTTTAAGAGGTAAATTTACATCTAGAAGTATAAGATCGGGCTGCGAAGCTTCTTTATACTTGCCTTCATTGAAAACATAATCGATAGCCTCTTTACCATTACGTACTACATTAATACTGTTTATTATTTTACTTTCTTCTAAAGCTTCTATCGTTAAAACAATATCTCCTTCATTGTCCTCCACTAATAAAATATTTACTGATTTCATTTTTCTATTTTTTAATTTTGACGAATTTGGATTAAGACCTTTTAAAGGAAAATAATACTGATATTAACAAATTTAACATAAATTTACTTATAGAGAAACTAAATAATAGAAAGGTTTCACTTTTGTTTTGTAAAACGATTACTGTAAACTCTTCTTTTTTAAAGAAAAATAAAAAGTAGCTCCTTTATCTTTTTCAGAAATTACCCAAACTCTTCCGTTGAGTTTGTCTACATTTTTTTTAACAATTGCTAATCCTATTCCATTTCCATTAAATTCTTCACTACTATGCAACCGTTGAAAAAGAAGAAATATTTTCTTAAAATACTGTTTTTCAATTCCAATTCCATTATCTGCAACTGAAAATATCCAATCATGATTTGTTTCTTCAATCGCTATGGTTATTGAAGGCAAAATCATTTCATTAGTATATTTAAGTGCATTCCCTATAAGCTGATGAAATATTTGAAAAATTGCTGAAGAATCTGTATTAATTACTGGCAGTTTTTGTACATGAATTTGAGCTTTTTTTTGGGTAATTACCTCATGGTGGAGCAATAAAATTTCTTGTACTATTTGGTTTATATCTTGAATTTCAGTTTTTTGTTTTTCTTTCCCAATTTTAGAATATTCGAGTAAATCAAGTATTAAAGTACGCATTCTTTTAGCACCCGATACTGCAAAGCCAATATACTGTTTTCCTCTTTCATCAAACTTTTCTTTATACTCAGTTTCTAATTTAGTTATAAAACTAATAATTGTTCGTAACGGTTCCTGAAGATCATGTGAAGCGACATAAGCAAATTGCTCGAGTTCTTTGTTAGACATTTCTAATTCCTGTGTATATCTTTCTAGTTGCTCTACTTTTGCATTAATAATTTTATATTGTCGTCTTAATAATAAAAAAAGAAGTAATGCTGTTGAAGCTACATAAAAGAAACCTTTCACGCTTTGCAGATAGGTCAGTTTTTTTAGTTCAAAATCATTGAAGAAGAATAGTAGAAATCGATCACTAATCAAAATCCATAATATACCTGACACTAAATAAATTAGTGTTATTTTCATTTCAGGTTTAACTTTCATTTCATAAAAGGTTAGTTCTACAAATCATTTTTATAAGGTAATGTAAAGTAAAAAGTAGTACCCAGACCTACTTCAGATTCCAACCATACCATTCCTCCTAGGTTGTTTATTATTTTTTTTACAATTGCTAATCCCAATCCAGAACCTGAATATTGATCTTTTGAATGTAAGCGTTGAAAAATTACAAATATTTTTTCGGCATATTCTTTTTCAATACCAATACCATTATCTTTTATTGAAAAAAGCCATTCATTATCATGTCTTACCACTACTACGTGAACTATTGGATGCACCCCTTCGCGAGAATACTTAAGAGAGTTTCCTATTAAATTCTGAAACACTTGTAACATTGGGGAACGATAAGTGAAAATCTCTGGTAAAACATCATAGGTAATAACGGCTTGTTTTTCTTTAATTATTTTTTGAAGTCCCATACAAACCTCATCCAACAATTGATTTAAATCAATTTTTTCGGGTTTTTCAATATATTTTCCAACCCTAGAGAACTCCAATACATCTAATATTATGGATCGCATTCGTTTAGCTCCTTCTACAGCAAAATAAATGTATTTTTTTCCGTTTTCATCTAAAACATGTGAGTATTTACGCTCAATTTGAGTTAAAAATGTAGATACCATTCGAAGTGGCTCCTGCAGATCGTGCGATGCGATATAGGCAAATTGTTCTAATTCTTTATTGGAAATAGTGAGTTCATGAGCTCTTTCTTCTAACTCTTTATTGAGCCTATCTAAAGCTTTGGTTTTATTTTCAACAAGCAATTTTAACTTTTGTGGCTGTTCTGAAAGATGCCACATAAAAAGGGTAAATAAAAAGGAAAACAACAACCCCAATAATGAAAATTGCAAAGCTCTATCTAAGTAATGAGGATTATTTAACTTGATATAAATATCCCAGTCTCCTATTTTTACATGTTCTTTAAAAAATACTCCTTTATTAAAACCTTTCATGTTCTTGAACATCAAATCTGAATTTCCACTTTCCTTATCTGATTTTACAAATTGATAGCTGTAAGTATCATTTTTTCCTGTACTGTCGATACCAATCGCATTGAGTAATGTTTCTTTTCGAATAATCACGGCTGAAAACCCCCAAAACACATTATTGCGATAAACAGGTAATCGCCCTACAATACCTACACCACCTTGTTTTAATTTGATAGGACCTTCAAAATAAAGCTCATTTCGTTTTAAAGCCTTTAGAGCCTCTTTTCGATGGAATGAATTTCGAAAGACTGAGTACCCGATTGTTGCTTCATTTCCTTTTAAAGGATAGGTTTTTATAATTGTACTATCTTTAACTAACTGCAAAGCATCAACAAAACTATTTTTACTAATAAGTTCCTTTGATACATTTTCAAAATAATTATCAATTAAATCACGCTCTATAAGAAAACCAATTATCCTAGAAGTATTAATACTCTGATAAAGTGTTGTCTCTAATTGATTTTTAACATTTGCTGCTTCCCGTTCTACTTGAAGAAATTCATTTTCCTTTTCTACTTTGTAAATACGATAAGCAATTCCTTGTGTAATTAATAGGGAAGCTATAAAAACAATCCACGCATTTCGATTAGGTCGAGTCTTTAAAAGATCACTCAAAATTAAAAATGACTTCATATATCTAATTACTTGGGAATTTTGAAATAAAAGGTACTTCCCAAACCTTCTTCAGATTCTACCCAAATACTTCCTCCTAAATTATCTAAAATTTTCTTTACAATAGCTAAACCTATGCCTGTTCCTCTATATTCTTCATTAACATGAAGACGTTGAAAGAGAATAAATATTTTTTCATGATATTCCTTACTAATTCCTATACCATTATCTTTTATAGCAATTTCCCATTCATTTCTAGTTTCTTTTGCGCTTACTTCTATGGTAACTGGTACATTATCTTTTGAATATTTTAATGCATTCCCAATTAAATTTTGAAATATTTGAAGAATTGGAGAACGATAAGATACAACTATTGGGAGATTTTTAAATTTTATCAAAGCTTCTTTTTCCTCAATTAACTTATGTTGCAACTGACAAACCTCATTAATAATTTCATTCAAATCAATTTCATCTTTGTTTTCATCATGTTTTCCAACTCTTGAAAATTCTAATATATCTAAAATAATTTGTCGCATTCGTAAAGACCCATCAACTGCAAAATGAATGTATTGGTGTGCTTTTTCATCAAGTTGATCATTGTATTTTCTTTTCAACTGATTTAAAAAACTTGTCACCATTCGAAGTGGTTCCTGCAAATCATGTGAAGCGATGTATGCAAACTGTTCTAATTCTTTATTAGAGATCATCAGATCTTTTGTTTGTTTTTCCAATTGTGCATTAAGACTTTTTAATGATTCTTCATACTCTTTTCGATAGGTTATATCTGTCATAGCTCCTATCATTCGTAAAGCTTTTCCTTGATTATTTCTAATAATAACACCTCTATCAATTACGTAAGCTGAACTCCTATCTTTTCTTGTAATCTTATATTCTTCTTTCCATATGTTAATTTCTGGATCTTTTATAGCTTTATCAATACTATTTGCAATTCTACTAACATCATCAGAAAAAAAATGACGTTTCCAAAATTCATCTGGAACAATATCTTTTTCCATTTTGTAACCAAAAAGTCTGTCAAAACCTTCACTACGGTAATAGGTATTATTTTGTATATCCCAATCCCAAATCGCATCATTAGTGGCTTCTGTTACTTTTTCAAAACGTTCATTAGTTTGACGAATTTCTTCTTCTGCTATTTTTCGAATACTTACATCTTTAAAGTAAACTGACAATCCTTCCTCTGAAGGATAAGCACTCACCTCAAACCATTGATTACTATACGGATAATAGTCTTCAAAATGAACAACCTCACCCGTTTTCATCGCTTTACTATACTCAGTATACGACCTAAGTTCTACCGCATCAGGAAAAATTTTCCAAAGTGATTTTCCAAGTATTTCCTTTTTCTTTTTCTGCAATACTTTTTCTGCTTGTTTATTCCAATAGGTAACTATCCAATTCTTATCTACAGCAAAAAAAGCATCACCTATGCTTTCAAGAATATTATTACGTTCTTCAAAAGATTTTTGCAACTCAATTTCAGTAACTTTTTGATTATGAATATCTTGCAAACTTCCGTAAATTTTAAGACATCGATATCCAATACGATCTGATTTACCAATACAACGAACCCACCTAAGGTTTCCTTTTGCCGTGGTTAATAGTAATTGTAAATCAAACGTTTGTCCTAATTCTATGAGTCTTTTAACTGCAGTTTCAATCTGATATCTATATTCGCCTTGAAAAAAATCAAATGCTTTTACCAAAGTCGTTTCAAAAGAAGAATCAACTTCCATGATTTGACGTGTCATAAAAGACCAATACATATCATTAATATTACCATCAACTAAATCTAGCTCCCAACTTCCAATTCGAGCCATAACAGAAATACGTTCAGCCAGTTCTTCCAAGTCATGTTTCTCTGTAATATCCATTACAATAGAGTCCCAAACTATAGATCCGTCTATCATTTTTTGAGGATTGCCATAACCTTCATGAAAATGAACACTACCATCTAGTTTTACATATTTCCAACGAGAATGCCAACGTGTTAATTGCTCTTTTGATTCTAATATATCCTTACGAACTATCTCAAAATCACCTCCTTTTTTAATTCCTTCCCATATACCTTTTGCATCCTTCATACTCTCTTCTGATGTAATCCCCCAAACTTCTTCAGCACCACCACTTACATACAAAAGCTTATCTGTTCCGTCTGGATACAGATGGTATTGAAACAAAATTCCTGGCACATTATCAGAGATATTTTTTAATCTTGATTCAGTAACCTTGCGCTCATGAATATCTTGAAAGCTACCGTAAAGGCGAATACATTTACCTTGAAAAAATTCAGCATTTCCAATTGCCCTAATCCAACGTTCTTTTCCTGTCAAAGTAATTATTGGAGCTTCAAAATCAAATGGCTCACCAGTTTCAATAGCATTTTGTACATACGATTTGACCTTATCTCTAAAATCCTCACGATAAAAATTAATTGAATTAAAAAAATTTGTTTGAAAATCCTCTGGCACCTCGTGAATAATCTTAGTCATTGGAGACCAATACTGTAAATTATTTACTACATCTACTTCCCAACCACCAACACGTGACAATTTAGATGCATTTTCGAGCAATCCTTGTAGCTCAATGATTTCTGTCATATCCCTACCATAAACGAAAATAAGATTTTCGTCACCAAATGTATTTGAAGAAGTCCATGATATCCATCGATAATTACCAGATTTTGTACGATATCTGTTTAATGAACTATATATTCTTTTTTGACTAGTAATAGCTTTTGAATACTCTATGTCAGTTTTTACCAAGTCATTGGGATGTATAAAACTATCAAAGGGTTGTTCCAATATTTCCTTTTCAGTATAACCCAATAAATTACAAAATGCGGGATTAACCTTTACAAAATACCTGTCAGGCGAAACTATTGCCATAATTTCAGGCGCACTATGAAATAAAAGAAACATCTCCTCTTCCTGTTGCTTTCTTTTAATTTCGTCACCTAAATTATATTGTAATGATTCATATTGTTCTACCAATAATCTTGTGAAGAATTTATTTGTACTGGAACATACTAACAAAACACCAATTACTTTATCTTTATGAAAAAGAGGTAGTGCCATCGCACTTTTCAAACCAGCTTTTTTTGCAGCATTTCTACGAATGAATAAATAATTTTCATCTATATCATCCCAAATCTCAACTTGACCTTTTTTCCATACTTGGCCTGGCATTCCTTCACTGCTTTTTAGCTTATTTATATTGTCGCTTTCATTAAAAAAAATAGCTGCTTTAGTTGTTTGAGCATATCGTGAAGAAGACATTACATTCAAATATTTTTCATCAATACTTGTTAACCAAATTTCAGCGGTTTGTAATTCGCCTTGAATTGTAAGAAACTTTAAAACTTGCGATAGTGTTTCATTCAAATTATTTTCTGTTTTGAAAAACTGAGACACCTGATACTGTAGTTGTTTTTGCTTTTCAATAAGTTTTGCAGAAGAAACATCTCGCAATACTCCAATCATTCGCAAAGGTCTCCCGTTTTTATCTCGAATTAAATGACCTATTTCTTCAACATAAGCATAAGTGCTATCTGCTTTTTTGAATCGAAATTCTTTTGTCCACCTAGTTCGGTTTGAATCGTTTAAAAAAGCAATCCATTTCTCTTTAAGCCTTTTATCATCTAAAGGATGCATTAAATTTGACCAATCTGCAATACGAAAAACACCTTTATCTTTCGAATAACCAAAAACCGAATAAAAACTTTCATTCCAATAGAAAATATCTGAAACAATATCCCATTCATAAATAGCATCTTTAGAAACCTTATTAATAAGCTCATAGCGTTCGTTACTTTTTTGAATATTTTTGATGTATTCAAATTTTTCTATAAAAATCGATATTAATCGTCGCGAACGTTCTATGACATGTTCTTCTAATGCATTTGGCATTCTATTTGTTGCAGGGTAATTGGCAAATGTAGCGATTACAGCACCGCTTGAATTAAATATAGGATAAGACCAACAAGCTTTTATATTGTGTTCCCTTGCTAAACTTTTGAATTGTCTCCAACGTTCATCATTAAGAACATCTGTTACAATGACTTGCTCTTTTAATTGTGCTGAAGTTCCACAGGATCCTACATTGTCGCCAATCATAACACCTTCTATACTTCGAATATATTCTTGAGGTAAGAAAGGTGATGCCAGATTTTCAAGTGTATTATCCTTTATACGCATTACAGATGCTTTTATATCTGGAAAAAAACTTTCTAATTTTTTTATATATGTTGTCAATATACTCCTAAGATCAGTATTAGTAGACATACTATTTTCAATAATCTCCTTCTCCAACAAATCAAACTGATGATAAAAATACTCTGATGTATTGTCCTTAAGTGACCCTACAACTCGATAAGCAGTACCTTTTTCATCTCTCAAAATAACAGCTTCATCTTTTACATAGGCTATTTCTCCATTTGATTTTATCAAACGGTATTCACAAACCCATTTTTCCTGATTGGTTTGGTTTAGTACATTATAAAAAAGATCAAGAACCCTATCTTTATCAAACGGATGAATGTGGCTAACAATGAGCTCATGGTTTTCTTGAAGTGTTTTACTTTCAATTCCAAAATTTTCTTTAAAACCGTTGCTCAAAAAAAACTCATTATGAAGCAAATCATAGTCCCAAATACTTTCGGAAGCAGCTTTCATTAAAACTTCGAATCGTTCATTACTTCGGTTAAGAGCATCTTGAGTATGAACCAAAGTGGAAATATCTACCGTATTAATTACAATACCCTGAATTGTTTCGTCGGTAAGAAGATTAGAACCTGTGCTCTGAAAAAAAGACCAATTTCCGTTTTTATGTTGAAAACGGTATATGGATGATTTAACTCTTTTCTCTGAAAACAAACTAACAAATTCTTCTTTGATTTGCTCCAAATCATCTGGATGAACAAAATCGAAAGCACACTTGCCTAATAAATAATTTTCTGAATAGCCAACAATATCTGGGTAATTAGGGCTAACATAAAGATAAACACCTTCCTGATTTACGACTGCTGTCATATCAGCCCCTTCTTGTACCAATGCCTTGAATCGTTTTTCGCTGAATACTAATCGTTCTTGTATCTTAACCTGTTCTGTAACATCCTTTAATGAGACCACATAACTGGAAGTCTCTTCCCCTGCGAAGAACATTTTTGCTGTTTCACATTCAAGGATGAGTTTTTCAACTTCTTTATTATCGTTCTTTTTTGGCATGTTAAACTATTACTTATTTTATTGTAACTAAATGTTATCTTTCCTTTTTTGGGATTGTGATTTCCGTTTTTCCTTCCTTTGACATTGCTGCAATTACTTGCTGGATTATAAGATTTTTCAATTCTTCTTCGTCATAATGAAGTTTAGTAGCATATTCTTTAACCAATTTCTGAAACGAAGAATTCTCTTTAAATAAATTTAACTTGCTTGTAAGTACCAACATACTTTCAGGTGCAAATTGAAGTATACTCTCAATAGTTGTTAATAGTTTTTGTTGTTGTTTTATGAGTTGATTACGTTGGGACAAATCTACTCCAACACCATAAACACATTTTTCTCCTTTATAGATAAACCTTGAAGAAATAAAAAGCATGGGTTTTCGTTCTCCATATTTAGAAATAAATTCAGTTTCAACCTCTGTGTATCCCTTGTCGATTACTTTTTTAAAATGTTCTGTTAATATATCTCTTTGGGTAAAATCAAAAAAATCCCAAGGAGTAAGATTTTTCATATCATTATCTACATAACCACTTACTTCTAATAATTTATCATTCCATAAAAGAAATTTACCTTCTTCACTGAACAAAAAAATTACGTTTGGAAGATGTTGTATAAGTTGTCTATTAAGATTACGTTCTTGTTCAAGTTTTTTATGAATTTCTTTATTTTCAGAAATATCTACAAGAAGCCCTCGTAAAATAACAGGTTTACCATTTTCAGAAATCACTCTCACACGATCCTGCAACCAAACATAATCACCAGATTTCTTCATCATTCGATATTCGAAAGTATGATCTTTTGCATTTAGAGTTTGTTCATGACAAAAATGAATGGCTGCTTCCCTATCTTCAGGATGAATATGATTTTGCCAAAAAAATGGTTTTGTAAGCCAATCTGAAGGAGAATAGCCTAAAATACGTTCTACTTGATTGCTGATATAAGTGAATTCAAATGTAGCAGCATTTGCTTCCCAAATAATTCCTTCTACGCTTGTTGCAACAACTTCAACTAATGATTTTACAGATTCTAATTCTTGATGAGCCATTACAAAATCAGTTATATCTTGAAAAACTCCAATTAATTTATGAGGTTCTCCATTTTCATTTAAAAGAAGTTTCCCTGAAGAACGAATATATTTAATTGATCCTTTTGCTGTTATAAATCGCTTTTGAATACTGTATTCCTTACCTTGATTAATAGCGTCATTCATTTCTTGAACGGCTCTATCTCTATCTTCAGGATGAATGACCTCAATGCCCTTATTATAATCTACTGGGAATGACTGCGGAGGATATTCTAAAATCATATAAACTCCATCAGACCAATATAACTCCTGAGTTTGCAAATCAAGTTCCCAACTACCAGTCTTAGCTATAGCTTCAGTTTGCGTAAGCAGAAAAGCCTCCCTATTTACCACCATTTCCCTACTATTAACTATTTTGTTTTTTTTCTGCATAGAAGGTTTTAAAAAATCATCTTTTATTAAACTGTGCTTATGACTTTTAAACTTTCAAACAATCATTTTAATCTTTAATAGAGATATTCTAGGATTAAATGAAATTAATAGAAAAATCATTTTGTAAAGTAATCATCACAACAAAGTGTTGTAGTGTAAATATATTTATTTTTTCTTAGAGAAAAAAAACACAACTCGCTTATTCACTGCACTAAAGGATATTATTTAACAAGAAATTACTCTTTTAAATTGATTTCATTGAATGAAAAAATAAATAATTCACATCAAAAAGAACAATCAGAAAGCAAAAACAACTTTTAAATCAAAAAAATTAACATAAAGATAAAAAAAAATCATTTTTTTAACACAAAAAAATACATTACAAAATATTTTATGACTATTCCTTAAAACAATACAGTTGTTAAGTCTTTCTCACCAGTTATTAAGCTATGGTATAGTACTTATAAAGGGTTAGCGACATTTGTTAAAAGTTTAAAAAAAGATTATTAAAAAACAAGAACAAATGCGACGCCTATGATACCAAAATTACATTCAATATTATGGCAATCTCTTTTTCTAATAGTATTTTTATCGACACTTCAGAATGCAGAGGCTCAGTGTTCAAACAACTTCATTCGTCCTTCAGACAGTTTTCAAGTGGTAGGATGGTCTCCAAGATGTAATAATGGGACTGATGGAGAAATTCAGATAACTAATATTTCAAGTACGCTAGGACAAGGCAACTTCACTAATCAAAACTATTCCGTTCGTATATTATCTGGACCAAACGCCCCAGCAACCTACCCTATTAGCACAAATTCGGCTTCTATAACTTTATCTGGCCTATCTTCAGGAACATATACATTAGATATTATAGACCAATGTGGCGGTAATAGTGCCGACAAAACAGTAACGCTTACTAATCCTCCGCTTAACACGACTTTAGCAACAACAACTTATCTTCTTAAAGACAAAACCAACAACTCCTTGTATAATGAATGTGGTAACACATTAAAGTACAGAATGTTTATAACCTCAACAACTACAGCAGGAGATGTTATTTGTATTTTTACAAACAATCAAGGTAATACGCTTTCATTCATAAAAACAATTATTCGCTTACCCCAAGTATCAAATAAAATTGAATTCTTAGACATCGAAATTCCAACAACTTTTTTCAATAATCAAGATATTAACTATTCTGTCTCTAATATGTGTGGAGTATTATCAAATGGGACTTTAGCTTTTCCAACAACAAACAACATAGTTTATGGCATCCCAAGCATTATCGACACATCAAACCCTCAAAATGAATGTATTGTAGGTTATAACATTAAAGTGTTTAGAGATTTTATGACCAATCCAATAACAGTTACTGTAGAAGAAGCAATAAATCCTGGTGTAACACCTTTAAATTTTATAGGTGAACCAATTACTCCAAGTGTAGTTAACTTACTACATCTTAATTCAGCACCCATGGGTATGGGGACAGAAATTTCTTTAGGACTCAAATACAATATTGATTATAATATTACTTTCACTGATGCTTGTGGCTTAATGGTTACCAAAACTATGGTACAAACTATTACTCCTTTCAATCCAACTATGAGTTGTGGAACAGATTCATCTATCGCGGACGAATCTGGCTATTTTGATGACGCAGCGTTAATTAAATATGATGGTGTAGCTATTTCCAGTAATGCAGTTGGGCCATTGACTTTGAGTATAAATTCAGGTCCTTCAAATTATACCACCTCTTCTGGTAGCAACAACATACTTTCATCTGTAATTACTCAATACCCTTATTCAATAGCAATTTCATCGCCTTTTTCTAATGGTTACATCTCAATGAATGGGATTCGTACTTTTCCTCCAGGATTATACAATATGACCATTACTGATGCTTGTGGCAAAACAAATACATTTGATTATAATGTAAGTTGTACTAGAAATTCTAACATATCTCATTCCTTAATGACATGTGAAACGGTAACCCAAGAAAACATTGGTGTTAAAATATTCATTCCTAAAGGGCTTTTAGGAACAAATGCCACCATATACAAAGCTAACGGAAATGTTGCCATAGGAGGTATCATAAACTCTGGTGCACCATTTTATTATACAGCTTCTTCATCATACGGTACTCTAACAATTAATTTACCTAACAATACAGAATACTATTTCAGATATGGAGGAGTTACACAAAATGGAAATTTAACGGAACCAATACAATTTGGAGGTAATGGAGCTCTACAAAGATTACAGGGAGGATATTTGTATGAGTATTACTTTAAAACAGAATTATCCCCTTTTCAATTCGAGGCTATTCAAGCCTGTGGCACATCTGTAAATATGACTGCTTCTGGTGGAACTGCACCATATACATTCACAGTTCTAGACGCATCAGGTAATGCTCAATTATTTCCTAACCAAAGTTCAGCTTCTTTCTCGGGATTAATTACAGGAATGTTGTACACTGCAAAAGCTATTGACGCTTGTGGAAGAGAATTCACACAACAATTTCAAGTATTACCACTTCCTATACCTACTTTTGAGACAATCATTCATCCTAATTGTCAAAACAATTTAGGTAGCGTTACAATAAAAGATCTTCCCACCAATTGGACTATCACAATGAATCCAGGAAATATTATTTTTAACAATACCAGTAGCTCATTCACCATCAACAATTTGGCTCCAGGAAATTATACTTTTTCTGTTCAAGACAACATCACTACTTGTACAGAAAACCAATTATTAAATATAACTATCAACCCACAACCCATTTGCCCTATTGCTTCAAATGATATTGCTAATTATAGCTTAGGAATCCCCTCTACTGTAAACACGTTAGAAAATGATATTACTGGCGCATTAGTAAATCCTACTTCTGTAAGTTTAGTTACTCAATCCAATAGTACAAATATTGTTAGTAATAATAATCTTATTATTAACATGGATATTATTAATGAAGGGTCATGGACTGTAAACACTACAACAGGACAAATTTCATTTAATCCACTTGCTACATTTAATGGCACTCCTTCTTTAATAGAATATAATGTAAGAGACTTTAATGGAAATATTAGTAATAATGCTACAATTACCTTGGATTTTCTACCAATAGCAACAAATGACACCTCCTATTATACTCCGGGAGTTCCTGTCACAATAAGCATTATAAATAACGATACACTAGGTGATCTAGTTAATCCATCAACAATTAGTCTTTTACCTTTTGGAAACTCAAACCAAAATAACTCAACACAAGTTGTTCAACTTACCATTAATAATGAAGGCAATTGGTCTATAGATACTAATATTGGGACTGCGACTTTTACACCTTTTTCTGGATTTACAGGAATTCCTACAACACAACAATATACAATAAAAGATTTTCAGGGTAATCTTTCTAATATCGCTACTATCAGCCTAAATAAAAATTGTTCATTTCAAGTTAACTGTCCTTCTTTTCCCGACACAACTGTAGCATGTTATAATGATATACCAACAGTTTTTCAACTTACAGAAGCTGAATTTGAAATGTTAGGTAACGGAAATGGAAACATTGAAAATACTTCTTGTGGTATAATAGAAATCACTGCTTCTAATTCACCTTTTACTGGTTGCAACACAAACATTCAAAGAACATATCAAATTACTGAATATGAAGACACAAATACAAATGGAGTAAGAGATTTAAATGAGAATACAATTCTAAATTCCATTATTTGCACTCAAGTTATAAATATAAACGACACAATACCTCCAACATTTAATGAAACACTTCCAACAAATCAGTTAGTAGAGTGTGACGCTGTGCCAGCAGCAGCATTATTAACCGCAACAGACAACTGTGGAAATGCAACTGTTACTTTTAATGAAGTGCGTTCTAATGGCAACTGCGCTAACAATTACACAATCACTAGAACATGGATAGCTTCTGACACTTGTGGAAATATTATTACACATACACAAACTATTAATGTAGAAGATACTACACCACCAGTTTTTAATGAAGACCTTCCTTCTAACATTACTATAGAAAACAATAACATTCCAGCAGTCGCCATCTTAACAGCAACTGATAATTGTGGAAACGCTACGATTACCTTTAATGAAACGCACACTGATGGCAATTGCCCTAACAATTATACGATTACTAGAACATGGAATGCTACTGACTCATGTGGAAACATTACCACACATACACAAATTATAAACATTAAAGATACAACTGCTCCAATATTCAACGAAACACTTCCTTCAAATAGCATTTTTGAGTGCAATTCAATCATTCCAACACCTGTTATCTTAACTGCAACAGATAATAATGGAATTGCGTCAGTAATTTTTGAAGAAGAAACCACAAATGGGAATTGTCCTGGAAATACTATAATTACTAGAAAATGGAAAGCTATCGATGCTTGTGGGAATGAAAACATCCATATCCAAACTATTACTATTAATGATACAATCCCACCTGTGTTTGATGGTATACTGCCACAAGACCAAACATTGGATTGTGATAACATTCCAGTACCTCAAACACTTACAGCATCAGACAGTTGTAGCAATGTAACTGTGACTTTTGAAGAAAAAGAAATAGAAGGAGGCTGCAAAAGTAAATACCAAATTATACGAAAATGGACAGCTACCGACACATGTGGTAATACAGCAACTCACACCCAAACCTTATCACGTAAAAGTATTTAATGCTGTATCACCAGATGGAGACGGAAATAATGATATTTTTTATTTAGAAGGCATAGAATGTTTTCCTAACAACTCTGTAGAAATATTTAACCGTTGGGGAGCAAAAGTTTTTGACACAGTAGGATATGACAATACAAAAAATGTTTTCAGAGGTAAATCTGAAGGACAAAATACCATTTCAAAAAACGAAGAATTACCTACAGGAACTTACTTCTATGTTTTACACTATGATTTTAATTCTAATGGAAGTCAAAATGAAAAAATAGAAAAAACAGGATATCTATACGTTGTAAACAAATAGAAAAATGGAGATGATTTTAAAAAAAATAGGCAACACATTAATCCTTAATTTATTCATAGGAATATCACTTCCTTGTTTTTCTCAACAAGACGCACTATACACAAACTATATGTACAATACCTCAACTATTAATCCAGCATATGCAGGGACAAGGGAAGCATTAAGTGTTTTTGGATTACATAGATCACAATGGGTTGGTCTGGAAGGTGCTCCTATTACAAGTTCTTTTACTGCACATACCCCTTTAGGACTTTCAAACACAGGATTAGGAATATCATTTGTGAACGATCAAATTGGTCCTTCTGTAGAAAATAACATCTCAATAGATTTTGCTTACAGAATTTTAATAGGCTTAAATACATTATCCTTTGGAATCAAAGGCTCTGCAAATTTATTAAACATTGACTATCGCAAACTGGACATTTATGATATGTCTGATTCAAAATTCCAAAATAATGTCGATAATCAATTTTCACCAAATGTTGGAGCTGGATTATATTGGTACTCTAATAATCATTACATAGGGTTATCAATACCTAGTTTTCTAGAAACCAAACACTATAATGATAATTCTTACTCATTAGTCAAAGAGCGTATGAACTATTATATTATGGGAGGATATGTTTTTAGTTTAAGCGATGATATCAAACTTAAACCTGCTTTTTTAACTAAAATAGTACAAGGATCAAAACTACAATTAGACACAACTGCAAACTTAATGTTTTATGACAAATTCATAATTGGAGGATCTTACAGATGGGACGCAGCAGTTAGTATTCTTACAGGGTTTCAACTAACAGAAAAATTTTTAGTAGGATATAGCTACGATACAGACTCTAACCGTTTAGCAAATTATAATTCAGGATCACACGAGATTTTCTTAAGATTTGAATTACTTCCAAAACAAGAAAAAATTTATGCGCCACGATTCTTTTAATCTTTAGCAAATGAAAAATAACTATATATTCATTTTTTTACTTACCTCTGCAATAGTTTTATCCCAAAAAACACTATTAAAAAAAACGGATAATGCTTTTGAGAACCTTGCTTACATGGACGTTGTAAAAATTTATGAAAAGGCAGTAATAAAAGGACATGGTACTCCTGAAATTTTTCTAAAACTAGGTGATTCTTATTATTTTAATGCAAATTACTCTACAGCAAATAAATGGTACACAAAAGCTATTGAAACCACTAACACTATTGATCCTGAATACTATTTCAGATATGCTCAATCATTAAAATCAGTTGGTGAACAACAAAAAGCAAATGAATATTTAAAAAAATTTTCAGAAATAAAAAATAACGATTCAAGAGGAATTCGATTTTTACAAAAGAGCAGTACAAATACTGAAATTCAGGAGCACAATGAATACGAGCTGACTGATGCAGGAATCAACACAGAATATAGTGAATATGGTGTGGTTTTCTATAACGGAAATTTAATTTTCACAAGTAGTAGAAAAAACCAAAATCAGACGAATCAAATACATCAATGGACAAAACAACCATTTACTGATTTATACTTTGTTTCGGTAATTTCAGAAAGTCAATTAGGAAATGAAATACAAAATTTTGACCCTTACATCAATTCAAAACGAAATGAATCGACAGCCGTTTTCACTAAAAATGGAAAAACAATATATTTTACTAGAAATGATACTGAGTCCAAAAACAAAACCAACAGTGTTTTTTTAAAAATTTACAAGGCCACCTTTAATAATGGTCATTGGGAAAACATAACCGAATTACCTTTTAATGGCTCAAATTTCAATTGTGCACATCCTACTTTAAGCAATGATGAAAAAAAACTATACTTTGTTTCGGATAGGCCAGGCACATTAGGGCAATCAGATATTTTTGTGGTAACAATACATGAAGATGGTACTTATGGGACTCCTTCGAATTTAGGAAACTCAGTAAATACTGAAGGACGCGAATCGTTTCCGTATATAACACCCAATGGAGATCTTATTTTTGCCTCAGATGGTCATTTAGGTTTAGGAGGATTGGATTTATTTAAGGCAACTCTAAACCCCTTAAATAATTCTTTTAGTAAAATAGAAAACTTAGGAATCCCTTTTAACAGTAGCTATGATGACTTTACCTACTTAGAAGCCCCTAATGGCAACTATGGTTTCATTTCATCAAATCGTCAAGGAGGAAAAGGATATGATGATATATATAAATTCGCTAAAAATAAAAATCTTGTTTATGATGATACGCTACAAATCTCGGGTCAAATAATCGATAGAGAAACAGGTATAGGTATTTCCAAAGCTATTGTAACAGTATTTAATGATGAATACAAAAAAATTGAATCGATAGAAACAGACACCATTGGAAACTATAATTGGAGCGGTAAAACCTCAAGTAAGAACATATTTATTCGTTCTGAAGCCAAAAATTACCATACACAAGAACAACTCATCAATATTGAAAAAAACTCTAATAGCTTTATTTACAACCCTATATTACCAAAACAAATACATAGTATTAAAACAGGAAAAGATCTTGCAAAAGCATTAGAAATTGAAAACATTCATTTCGATTTAGACAAATGGGAAATAACCCAAAAGGCAGAAGAAAAATTGGCACTATTACTTGTTATACTTCAAGAATTTCCGGATTTAAATTTAGAAATACGCTCACACACTGATAATCGTGCCTCAACAAATTACAATTTGGCTTTATCCGAAAAAAGAGCTAAAGCTACTGTAGAATGGCTAATAAAAAAAGGAATTACTAAAGAAAGACTTCGTTATAAAGGAATGGGAGAAACACAACCCCTAAACCAATGCAAAGACGGTATTGAGTGTAGCGAAGAACAACATCAAATCAATCGTAGAAGTGAATTTATTATATTCTAAAAAACTTATGATTGTGTAAAAAACTTTAATAAATCGCACAATTCAAAAACATTAGAATATCTATCAAGATTTTTTACATGTAAAGAATTAAGATACTAAAAAATGAAAAACACGTTCAAAAAGATAAAACTAACTTTTGAAACACTAAATAAAATATTTAGCATCAAAAACTTAGCTTTTTCAAAACAAAAGGATTTTTAATTCAGTTATTTTGCCTTTGTGAGGGCCTATATTTTTATTATCTTGCATGATATTGATAGTTTAAAATGTTTCTAAAAAAGGACTATTCTTAATATTTAGGCAAACCATGTGGAAAGAAAATGAGATATTACGCTCAAGACTTCTGGAAGAATATAAAATTTTTGACACTTCTCCAGAACAAATGTATGACGACATAACTGCTATGGCCGCATCAATTTGTAACACTCCTATTGCTTTAATAACTTTAGTTGACAAACACCGTCAGTTTTTTAAGTCACATTTTGGAATTGAAATAAACCAAACTCCAATAGAACAATCTATATGCAATCATACCATAAAATCGAATGAAGCTTTTTTAGAAATTAAAGATCTTCGTATTGACAATAGATTTGAAAATCACCCTATGGTTATAGGAGAACCAAAAATAGTATACTATTTTGGTGTTCCTCTCATTTCAGAAGATGGCATTCCTTTTGGCACGTTGAGTGTCATCAATACCAAAATACAAGAATTAACAAATATTCAAAAAAATGCTCTAAAAGGTTTAGCTAAACAAGTTGTCTATTTACTTGAACTTAGAAAAAAGAATTTTTTATTAGAAGCTTATCGAAGAAAGTTAGAAGGGCATTCTAAAGTTATGGAAGAATTCGCCTTTATAGCTGCACATGATTTACGTTCTCCACTAAGAGGTGTTAACTCGTTTTTAAAACTTCTCGAAAGCAAAAACGATCATTCATGGGATGAAAAAGACAAACAGTACTTTAGTTTCATCTTCGAAAATGTCCAACGAATGGACAAACTTGTTCTAGATTTACTAGATTATGCAAAAAGCTATATGACACATAATCATAACGCCATAGTAAACACAAAGGAGCTAGTAAGTGATATTTTTAAAGGACTAACTAAAGAATATACTATCAATCGCCCTGAATTATTACTTTCCGAATTACCAACAATAATCTCATCAGAAATTGCACTAACAATAATTTTCCAAAACCTGATAGCCAATGCATTAAAATATCAATCTGGAGGAAAAACACCAAAAATAGAAGTTAGTTGTAAAGAGAATGAGGCAGAATGGATCTTTGAAATAAAAGATAACGGAATTGGTATTGAACAAGATAATCTAGCTATAATTTTTGAGCCTTTCAAACGGCTTCATAATCAATCCGAATTTAGCGGTAGCGGCTTAGGACTTGCCGCCTGTAAAAAAGTAATTGAATCGCTAAAAGGCACTATTAAAGTTACGTCAGAAAAAAACAACGGTAGTAGATTTATTTTCACAATTCCTAAATAATACTTTCTCTCAAGTAGTAAAACTATTAGCTAAAAAAGGAATCGATAACAAGCCAATTTTTAACGTTACTAACTTTTTAACTAAAATGAAAAACTATGAATCTATACAAATTAAAGGTAACAGCTACGTTTATACTGATATTGTTTCAGATGGTGGTTTTTTCGCAAACTAATCCTCAAATAAAATATATTGATTCACTAAGCAATTTAGTTAAAAAATCTCAAAAAGATAGTACTCGCGTGGTCTTGTTAGAAAAAATAAGCCTTGCTTATGCCAACAGCGATCCTTCCAAAGGACTTGAATATGCAGACAGAGCTTACAAATTAGCCACCGAAATGAATTTGAAAAATCGGCAAGCAGCTTCAATGGCTATGATGGCTGTAAACCATTTAGCGGCATCAAATCCTGAAAAAGGGATTGAATACAACCAAAGGGCAATCGAAATATACAAATCGTTAAATAACAAAAAATCAATCGCAGCAGTATATTCAAATCTTTCGCAAATTTATCTACGACAAGGAAATTACGACAAGGCATTAGAATGCAGTTTCAATGCACTTGCCGTATACGACCAAAGTAAAGAATACCGAAACAAAGCTATCGTACTTGAAAACATTGCAAACATTCATTACGAACTGAAAAATTTAAAAAAAGCAAAAAACTACTATACCCAAGTCCTTGAACTTTTTAAATCCTACGGTTTAAAAACCGATTTGGCCCGTTGCATGGGCAATATGTCACGCGTGGAAATGGATAAAGAAAACTATCCAAAAGCTTTGGAATACCTAAAAAAAGCACTCAAAATCAATCAGGAATTAGGAAATATAAACTCCGAACTCATCAACCTTACCAATATCGGAAACGTATATTCGAAACAAAAACAAAATAAAAAGGCTCTTATCTTCATGAAGAAATCGCTCGAAATGAGCGAAAAACTCAACATGAAAAATTCCATTGCGGTAAACAAGGGCAACATTGGGAGCATCTATTTAGAAATGTACAAAGAATCAGGTCACTCAGACATAAATTTATTGCAAAATACGATAAAAAACACCCAAGAAGCCATCAGTATTTGTGACAGTATAGGGTTTATTGCTCCAAAAATGGAATTCACACAAATTCTAACAGAAGCCTATTCTCTTCAAAAAGATTATAAAAGAGCATTTGAAACCTTACAAGAAAAGACCAATCTTTCCGATTCCTTAAAAATCATGGAAGCTAGCCAAAAACTTTCGATTTTAGAAACAGAACGGGCAAAATCCCTGAAGGAAAAACATTTAGTCATTAAAAATAAGGAACTTGAAATCATTCGGCTGAAATCAGAAAAGAAAACATTATTTTATTTATTGATTATTTCCGTTTTAGTAGTTATTTTTGCTTTTATTGTAAGAAGCTTTCTCCAAAAGCAGAAAAAACACAGTCAAATTTTGTCTGAAATAAAACAAATCCAATCGCATGAAATACGTGGGCCTATAGCAAGTATATTAGGACTAACAGCTCTTTTAAAAGAAAAACCAGCAGAGGATTTTTCAAAAAGCAAACTATTAGAAGGTATTGAAGAACTAGCTTTGAGATTAGACGAAATTGTAATCAAAATAACTAAAAACTCAAGTTTATAAATCTAAACCAATCATTAAGGCGAATTATAACTAAAAACATCCTTCTGAAAACAATATTAATCATAGACGATTCAATGTTTGACCGCTTAATTGCCACTGAGGTTATTAAACATCGTATGCCTAATAATGAAATTATTGCTTTGGAATCTGCAGAAGAAGCTCTAGAATACATTAACAATACAATAAATACACAATCGACAATACCTGACATTATTTTTCTTGATATCAAAATGCCTAAAATAGATGGATTTGGTTTTTTAGAACGCTATGAAAAATTTCCTTCAACCATAACAGGCTTATGCAGAGTTTATATGTTGAGTTCTTCAATAGATCCAGATGACATAAACAAAGCAATGAAATCTAAACATGTTTATGATTTTATTGAAAAACCTTTGACAAAAGAAAAAATCGAAAAGCTTTTCTCTAATTTATAACTATAGCTAGTTTTCATAGAAAAGATTCTATAACAAATCATAACCAAAAAAGTAAAGCTAGATAAACGACACTTGGCAATACCCTTAAAAACGATTTTATTTCTTTCTTATGTAATTAAAAACATATTACTTAAAAATTGCAAAAAACATAAATTTCTTTTTTGTAAATTTGAGTAAATCACAAAAGCTTAAATGCTTAAGAAAAGCATGAGAATAGTAAATGCCATTGTAATTGAAAACGAATCAGGAACTGCACAAATTTTAAATAAATTTGGTGAAGACAATTCATTAATATTAAACATTATTGAAACTGTAGAGGATATTACTCATAGCTTAGAATTAATAAAACTTCACAAACCAGAATTAATTTTTTTACATGCAAGTTCTGAAAATCTTAAAAACCTAAAACAAATAACCGACCTAGATTTTAATACACCTAAATTCATCTTTATGTCGGATGAACCTCAAAAAGCTTATGATGCCTTTAAGTGTAATGCTGTAGATTTTCTTTTAAAACCTTTAGACTTCAATACCATTATAATTTCTATTTACAAAGTAATTAAAACAATAGAAATGGAAATTAGTTTTCAAAACCAAAAGTTACAACAAATAGACTCTATAAATTCTAAACATCGTAACAATGAATATATTGCTGTTGCTTCTATAGATAAAATTGAGTTATTAAAAATAGAAGATATTATTTTTTGCAAAGCAGAAGGAAAATATACAGAATTTATCCTAACCAATGGTATAAAAATACTTTCTAGCCGAAACTTAGGAGAATATAGCAGCATTTTAAGTGACAATTTTTTCTTCAGGATTCACCACTCATATATAATAAATATCAAACATGTAGTAAAAATTTCTAAAAAAGAAGGCTTCTATTGTGAGTTTTCTAATGGAATGACACTTCCTATCGCAAAAAGAAGACAAGAAGAATTCATCAAATTTATCAAGTTATAAAGTTTTTCAATGAATTACAGAAGATTACTATATTTTTACAAAATTAAACAAAGACGATTTTATGACACCACGATTTAATAAATTGATGGTTATTGACGACAACCAATTTGACTGTTATATAACAGCCAAGCTAATTACTAATATCAACTTAACAAACGAAGTACTTGAATTTAATTCAGCTGAATTAGCTTTACAATATTTAGTGGAAAATCAAAACGATCCCACTATGTTGCCAGAAATTATTTTCCTAGATATTTACATGCCTATAATGGATGGGTTTGACTTCATAAATATGTTTAAACTTTTACCTGAAACAGTAATTAATCACTGTGAGTTATGTATTGTATCAACTACTGTTGATGATTATCATATTTACAAAGCAAAAATTGATGAAAGTATACGATTATTTACAAGTAAACCAATATCGGTAGAGTTTTTACAAAGTCTTACTAAAAATTAATATTTCAACTTTACCTTAAAAGTGTTACACTTTTTCTTTTTTCTGTTTCATATATAATAAAGATGTTTTAAGATTCGCTTTTTTTATGGGTTTACATTAAGTTATACACTATAAAATTTAAAAATACGTATCTTTGACTCATGTTATCATTTTTCAAATCTAAGCCAGTTTTAAAAGACATAATACCTAATAATTATGTAGACATCCATTCCCACATTCTCTTTGGTATTGATGATGGAGCCAAAACAATAGAAGACACAGAATATTTAACATCAGAGTTAGAAAAAATAGGCTTTAAAAAATTTATCACCACACCTCATACTTTCGCTGGATTTTGGGACAATACAAAAGATGGAATTCTAGCAAAAGAAAAGGAAACTTTAGAATTACTTTCTTCTAAAAACATCTCTATTAATCTAAAAGCAGCATCAGAGTATTTAATTGATGATCATTTTGTTTCATTGTTTAAAAAAGGAGAAATTTTGACTTTAAAAGACAATTTAGTTTTAGTTGAAATGTCTTATCTAAATGCCCCTATTAATTTGTATGACATCCTTTTTGACTTACAAGTAGCTGGTTACAAACCTGTTTTAGCTCATCCAGAAAGATATTTATTTTATCACAAAAATTTTGACGAATATAAAAAGCTTAAAAATGCTGGCTGTTATTTCCAATTGAATATGCTTTCAACTGTAGGCTATTATGGAAATGAAGTGACCGAAACAGCTAAGAAATTGCTAGAAAAAGGCTTATATGATTTTGCCGGTTCTGATGTTCATCATCAAAAACATATTAAAGCATTTGAAAATAAAGTTTTATTTAAAGACACGAAGGTATTAGAGGAAGTTATTAGAAACAATAATTTTTTCAAATAAAAAATATTTACAATAAAAAAAACCTCTAATCTTAGAGGTTTTTTTATTCTTTTTATAAAATCTAATTTATCCTATAAACGGAATATAGCTAAATAACTTTTTATACCAAGGTTTATTTTCAACCTCAACTCCATAACCATAACCGTATCCATAACCATTAATGGTATCAGTATCGTTTAATAACACACATAAATTAGGTAATTTATTTTCTCTATGTAAAACTTCTAAAGTTTTTAGCATCGGTTTGTGTAAATAATTAGCTCTCACCACATAAATAAAAGAATCTGCATTCTTGGAGATTAAGAGAGTATCAGTTACTAAACTTACAGGAGCAGTGTCTACAATTATATAATCATATTCTTTTTTAAGATCCTCAAACATTAATTCTACTTTCTTACTCATTAGTAATTCAGCAGGATTTGGAGGAATAACTCCAGCAGGTATTATATCAAAACATTCATATCCTTTCTGCTTAACAATATAATCATGGATATCTGCTCCATTAGTTGATAAATAATTTGTTAAACCTCTGCCTGGCAAACTAACATATTCATCCAACTTTGGATTACGTATATCCATACCAATTAACAAAACTTTTTTACCAGAAATAGCAATAGTAGCTGCTAGATTCATCGTAATGAAAGTTTTACCTTCTTTTGGAACTGTCGATGTAAGAAATATAGTTTTAGCTTTATCAGTACTAACATTATTGAGTATGAACTCTAGATTAGTCCTAACAATTCTAATGGCTTCTGCAGAACTTGTTCTACTATCCGATTGAATAATTTCGTTATTTGAATCTGAATGAGGTACGTCGCCAACAAAAGGAATACCTAGCCAATCTAGATCATGTCTATCTTTAACTTTAGTATCCATTAAATTTTTCAAATATATAATTGCAAAAGGTATTAATACTCCCATCATTAATCCTACTAGATAAACTAAACTTCCTTTTGGCGAAACTGGTATTCCTGTGGAATAGGCCTTATCAACGACTTTTGAATTTGGGGCAGTTCCTGCAAGTGCAATTGCAGTTTCTTCTCTCTTTTTAAACAAATACAAATAAAGCTCTTCCTTAATTTGTTGCTGTCTAAATATATTTCTAAATTCTCTTTCTTGTTTTGGTATTTTAGATATTCTATTCCCTAAAATATTCCCTTGGTTACGTATATCATTATTTTTAACAGATAAAGACCCTTTTAACCTTAAGAGACTTTCATTAATATTATTTTTGAGAGCATTAATTTTATCATCTAATCTTATAACTAAAGGATTTTCTTTTGTTGAACTCTTCAAAATTCTATCTCTTTCAACAACTAAATTATTATAATCTCCAATTAGTTGTGATGAATTATTATCTGAAGGAATTATATTTGCAGGTATAACATCTGATTCGCTATTTGATTTCAAATAACGGATCATCATATCAACTACTTTTACTTGAGTTTCTACAGAGATTTCTTCTGTTTTAAATTCATTCGCTGATCTTAAATTAAGTTCAGCTTCTGATGGAAGATCAGTAATTTTATTCTTTATTTTGTAACCCTCAGCATCTTTTTCAATGTTTCCAAGCTCTTCGGTTATAATAACTAATCTTTCATTAATAAATTTAGCAGTTTTCTCGGATATAAGATTCTTATCATTAATCGCATCCCTGTTATATATTTCAATCAATTTATCTAAAAAATCTTCAGCTTTATCACTTACACGATCTGTTATTGATATTTCAACTACATTTGCGAATTTTGATAGCGTTTCAACATTCAACCTATTTTTAAAATCATTGGAACAAGTCGCAAGATTTGATATTTCAATAATAGTCTTTCTTTTTTTTAATGGTTCTGGCTCATCATAATCGTCAAAGACAACATTTTTTTGAACTATAAAATCTCCTAATCTTTTTGAATGTATTTTTTGTCCAAAAGAATATCGACCTATTTTGTTACTTTCTTTGTCGAATAAATCAAACTGATTACCTGAAATAACATCAACACTGAAAACAGTATCAGTTACGTACAAACGTTCCTTTTTATTTAAAAAAGATACTTTAACTTGATTTTTACCATACACATCTGATGACTTTATACGACCTTCAGCTACATAGTTAATATTAAACTCACCTTCTTTGATTGTTTTCTCAATTAATTGTCTAGATTTTAATACCTCTATCTCATCCACAATACGATTTTTAGGACCTGAAAACAAGCCTATATCCTGAAAAGCAGACAACTCTGAGGCCAACCCTCCTGATTGATCATCTTTAATTAAAATACTTGCAGACGATTTATAAATTGGAATAGAATAACGTAAATAAATTTTAGATAAAATCAGAAAAGCAAAAATGCTCAACAAAAACCATTTCCAATGAATTAAATATTTATAAAACAAATCTCTTAAGTTTCCGCTATTCTCGTCAGTATTGTCTATTTTATGCTGCATAATTCCTTTTAATTTTTATTAATTAGAAGTATAGAGAAAACAGCTGATGAAACCAATGAGGCTATTGCTATCCAAACAGATGTATTTTGATTAAATGTTGACGAGCTACTTTTTGCCTTATTCGGCTCTACATACACTAAGTCATTTTGAGATAAATAATAAAATGGAGAATTAATAAAATCTGCTTTAGTTATATCTACTCTTCCAACAGTTTTTTTCCCATTTATTTCTCTTACAACTATTATATTGTTTCTTTTTCCATAAATAGTTAAGTCCCCTGCCATACTTAAAGCTTCAGTAATTGTAATTCTTTCAGAAGATACAGAATAACTTCCAGGCTTTACTACCTCACCGTATACCGTTATCTTATAATTCATAATACGCATATTTACTATGGGGTTTTTAACATATTGGAGTAATTTATCTTTTAACAATTTTACAACTTCTGTTTTTGTCACTCCTCCAACATTAATCGACCCTAGAACTGGAAAATCAATTGTTCCATTTTTATCAACTAAATATAATTGCTGTTGACGTTGTGCCATATTTGCTTGTCCTATAACCGTTGGAATATTCTCTGTTGTAAGATTAAATGGAGATGCTGCTTCTTGGTCTGGCGCAGATACAATAATCATCAATAAGTCATCTGGTTGAATAGTTGGTTCAAAACTTGAACCATTAAATTCTGAAATCTGATCAATGTTTTGAAAGTAGGTAATCTTTTTTTGTTGACTGCAACTGCTTATTAAAAATAAAGCAAGTAACAGCATTGTTGAACCAACAATTTTGGGCAATCTAATCATAATTATTAATTAACTTTTTTGTCTAAAATTTCGAAAATCGAATTTAGACTTTTAAATTCGGGTACTAATTCTTTCATCTTGGAAACTACAAGATGATTATTATATTGTGCAGATGCTTTTAGAATTTCTAAAATAGATGCTTTAACATTATAATGAGCATCTATTTCTTCTTGCGCGACCATTATTTTTTCGTGGTGAGTTGGCAAGGTTTTCGAATTATCATTCAAAAGCTCCTCATACAGCTTTTCTCCTGGCCTAAGACCAACTTCCTTTATTTTAATATCTTTATCAGGTATGTAACCTGCTAAACGAATCATTTTTTTTGCTAAATCATATATTTTAACTGGTTTACCCATATCAAAAATATAAATTTCACCACCATTACCCATAGCCCCAGCTTCTAAAACCAATTGACAAGCTTCTGGTATGGTCATAAAATATCTAATAATTTCTTTATGAGTAATCGTTACTGGTCCTCCTTCAGAAATTTGTTTAGAAAATAAAGGAACGACAGACCCATTTGACCCTAGAACATTTCCAAATCTTGTAGTAATAAATTTTGTAGTATCAGTATTCCCTTTTAATTCATCAAAATACAATGACTGGACATATTTTTCTGCAATTCTCTTACTAGCGCCCATTACATTACTAGGATTTACTGCTTTATCTGTGGAAACCATTACAAACCTTTCAACACCAAACTGTATCGACAAATCAGCTAGGTTTCTTGTTCCCATAACGTTTGTAAAAATAGCTTGAGATGGGTTTTCTTCCATTAACGGAACATGCTTGTATGCTGCCGCATGGTATATAAGATTGGGACGATAAAGATCAAATATTTTTTCTAAACCAACTTTATCTCGTATATCAGCAATCACAGAAACCACATTAGTAGCAATACTCATTTTTTGGAGCTCTAAAGATAAATCGTGCAAAGGAGTTTCTGCCTGATCTAATACTATAAGCGTTGCAGGATTAAAATCTATTACTTGACGTACAATTTCACTTCCTATAGAACCTGCTGCTCCTGTAATTAAAATAGTTTTATTTTTAATTTGAGATGATATACTTCTATTGTCTAAAACAATAGGTTTTCTATCTAATAAATCTTCAATCTGAAAACTTTTAATTTTTTGAGAAATTTCTTTTTGATTTTCCCAATTGCTAATTAGTGGAACGGTATAAACTTTTAAATTATGTTCTAAACATTCATCAACAATTGCTAATTGTTCTTCTTTAGAAAGTCCTTTATCAGCAATAATTAATGCTTCAGCATTTAACGAGCGCATTATAACTGAAATCCTCTTCTTCTGATTAATAATGGGTAATCCTAAAATTTGTTTAGATTCATTTAAACTGTATTTATCAATAAAACCTAAAAGTTTAAATCGTGTAGGAGTTTCAGATTGCAATGCGTTTGAAACTGAAATTGCGTTAGCATCTGCTCCGTAAACAATAGCATTTACAAGATTTGCTGCTTGAATTCCTTTAAAATAAACTTCAAAAATTTGCTTTACTAAGACTCTGTACAAAAACAACAGGCAAAACGAAAAAATTATATTAATCAACAATGCTGTTGTCAAAAAAATATTTTCTTTAAAAAAAAACGAATAACCTAAATTAATTAATCCTAAGAAGGCAAAAGTAGTTACTTGTGAAAAGAATATTTTTATTGCATCTATAAAAGAAGAATGCCTTATAATACCTGAATATGTTTTAAACCACCAAAAAAAGAAAATATTAAAGCCAAAATATAAAACAATCTTAAGTGCTTCATGAGTAGAATTAAAGTACTCTAACCCAATACCCTTAAAGAGATAAAAAGTAACAGAGCCTGAAAATGTTATGGCAACAATATCCAATAAAAGTATAACCCATCTTGGTAAATAACCTAAATTTTTAAGATTAAATCCATTTCTAGGGTTAAACCTAAGCACTTGCTTCAATACTGATTTTATAGTAGCTCTTTCCTCTATATCCAAAACATTAACATTTAAAATGCATCTTCAAAACACTTAAATCACTTCTAACAAATAACTTATAAAAGCTAAAAGAAGCTTAAAAGAGGATCGCAAAATACTAAAAAAATAGTTCTAAAACGGCTTTTATCCTGTTTTTTTCTTCCTCTTTTAAATTTGATCCTGAAGGCAAACACAGTCCCTTGTCGAACAACTTTTCTGACACATCACTACCATAGTAAGGGCAGTTTGAAAAAACAGGCTGTAAATGCATAGGTTTCCATAGTGGACGTGTTTCTATATTCTCTGCTTCAAAAGCTAATCTAAGAGCTTCTCTCTTTTCGTAAGAATCAAGCTCAATGGCACTTAACCAATGATTTGAAAAATAATCCTGTGTAGGCTCAAATAGAACATTTACCCCTTCTTTTTCTTTAAAAAAATTCAAATAAAAATAGTGATTCTCTCTTCTTAAGGCTACATGTTCATCCAAAACCTCCATTTGACCTCTACCAATACCAGCACATATATTACTCATTCTATAATTATAACCAATATGTGAATGTTGATAATGTGGTGCATTATCTCTTGCTTGAGTAGAAAGAAAAACTACTTCATCTTTTAACTCTTTAGTTTTTGCGACTAAAGCACCTCCACCAGAAGTTGTGATAATTTTATTTCCATTGAATGATAAAATACTGATATCTCCAAAAGTCCCACATTTTTTTCCTTTATATGTACTTCCAAGAGCCTCTGCACTATCTTCAACTATTGGAATTTGATATTTTTGAGAAATCGTTTTGATTTCATCGTACTTAAAAGGCATGCCATATAAATGAACCGCAATTATTGCCTTTGGTTTCTTGCCTTTTGCAATTCGATCAACTATAGCTTCTTCCAAAGCAATTGGGCACATATTCCAAGTTTCACGTTCGCTATCAATAAAAACAGGCGTAGCTCTCAAATAAGCAATAGGATTTGCTGAAGCCGAAAATGTCATACTTTGACAAATAACCTCATCATCTTGCTTAACATCAAGAAGAATAAGTGCTAAATGCAAAGCAGCTGTTCCTGAGCTCAGTGCTGCAACATGAACATTTTCCCCAAGATAAGTCTCTAAATCAATTTCAAAACCATTAACATTAGGCCCCAATGGTGCAACCCAATTAGTATCAAATGCTTCTTGCACATATTTTTGTTCATTTCCTCCCATGTGCGGTGAGGAAAGCCATATTTTTGAATTATTCATTGGTATGAAATTTTATAGGTTTTGCCGGAATACCAACTGCTGTACAATTTTCAGGTAAACTTTTTGAAACTACAGCTCCAGCACCAACAATTGTTCCGTTTCCTATATGTAATTGATTAATTATTTTTGCTCCTGTACCTACATAAACACACTCGCCTATTTTTACTTCACCAGATATATTTACAGATGGCATAAAAGATGAATAGGCTCCAATGATTGTGTCATGACCAACCGTACAAAATAAATTTAGAATTGTAAATTTTTCAATTTTAATATTACAAGTTATAATATTTCCAGCACATATAATACACCCTTTTTCGATTACAACATAATCTTTAGAAATTATTGCTGATGGATGGATAAGTGTTGGAAAAGTTAACTTATTATTAGACAACTGACTTAACAATTTAGACTTAACAATAGGATTACCAATAGCAACAGCTACACTTATCGAATCTGAGACAGAATTCAAATCTGCAATTCCTCCCAAAACTGGGAACCCATTTACTAATGTATCTAAAGCAAAACCATCATCATAGAATCCTAAAAATTCATATTTCCTTTCTATCTCATTGATTGCATCTATAATTATTTTTACTTCACGGCCAAATCCTCCAGCTCCAACAATAACAATTTTCTCCATAATCAAAATCAATTATATCCTGTAAAAGGCTCAATAGTTGCTGAATCAGCAGCGTTTACACCTTCTTTTTTTAATACTTTCAAAAAAGTCTTTACTATTATCTTAAAATCAGTTAAAAAATTACAATGATCTACATACCAAACATCATAAGCAAATTTTTGATCCCAAGAAATAGCATTCCTTCCATTAACTTGAGCCCATCCTGTAATCCCTGGTTTCACTTCATGTCTTCTATTTTGAAAATCATTATAAAGATGAACATAGTCTGTTAATAATGGTCTAGGCCCTACTAAACTCATGTCTCCTTTAAGAACATTAATTAATTGAGGAATTTCATCCAGAGATGTTTTTCTAACAAATTTCCCTATAGGCGTTAATCTTTCCGAATCATGAAGTAGTTTACCTTCTTCGTCTTTTTTATCATTCATTGTCTTGAATTTAATTATGGAAAAAACTTCACAATTTTTACCAGGACGACGTTGTATAAAAAAGGGTTTTCCTTGATTGGCAAAAAAAAGTAGGACAGTTATCAAAAAAAGAACTGGCGAAAGTAAAATCAAGCCAATCAAAGCTAAAATAAAATCTAAAAAACGTTTGACAAAAAAATTATACATGATTCATTATCCTTTCATAACTATGCTTTGGAGTAACCTCATTAATAAAATACTCATACCCATTTTCTCCCATAGATGTACAAAGTTGCGGATTTGCTCTTAAAAAATCTATTTTTTCTTTAATTTTTAATGGTTCATTTGAAGGAGCCCAAACCCCTCCTCTTATTTGTTCTTGAATCAAAAAACCATAATCAGTATTTTTATCAATTGCTGCTAAAACAGGAATTTTTGCATTAAAATAGCTTAAAGACTTAGACGGAATGTTAGGTATAGTGAATTTTTCACTGAGAGAAATTAAGCCACAATCAGCAGCTGAAATAATATTTTGATAATCCTCACGTGGTAAAGAGTCTTTTATCACAACATTTTTTAAATTCATTTGCTTTGATAGAGCATCAATTCTTTCTTTTTCTGTCCCTTGACCAACAATAAAAAAAAGTACATTATCGTTCCCATTGTACAATTTTGCAACTTTAAGTATGTTTTCTAATTTCTGAGGAAGTCCAATATTTCCCCCGAAAATAACTACAAAATAATCATCAAAGCCATATTTTTCTCTTAATGAAGCTCTATTTTCGGGATTTAGCAAAATTTCCTTTTGCCAATTTGGCAACAAATGGAGCTTTGATATTGCAACCTCTGGATTATACTTTTTTACATAATCAATATTCCCCTGTGACATACAACCAATACTATCTGAAATCTCATAGAGCTTTCTTTCTTTTTGTCTAAAAATACGATACAAAAAACCTCCTTTTTTCATCATCCCTAAATCAACAGCATTTTGTGGAAAAATATCTCTCAAAATCAGATAGACTTTTGCATTACTCTTTTTTTTCAACCAAGTAGCTACAGTAACAAGACTTATAGGTGGAGTAGGCATTATTATTAAATCTGGAATAATTTCTGATTTAAAATGGTTTTTTATCGCTTTCTTATATTGAAAAGGCAATAATAAATTAGCTAAACCTTTTTTGACAGCTCCAACATTCAACAATGACATTGTTTTTACCCTCAATACTTTAATTCCTCCTTCATCTATTAATCCAGTTTCATTTTCATCAATAGAGGGGGCAACAACAAAAACTTCATGTCCTTGGTCACAAAATTCTTCCATTAAATCTGTATAAAGATTACCTCCGTGTCCAATTTTAGGAAAAGTTAAAGCTAAAAAAAGTATTCTCATTTATATATTCTTTGACCAAACAACTCTATTCACATAATCAGTATAACTTAGAATTATACGTACCATTTTTTCTGAAACATTAGGCATAGAATAATCAGCAACTGGTCTATAATTACGTATTGTTTTTCCAACATTTTGTTGCTTTAATTGAACTAGTGACTGCATAATTCTCTCTGAGGAAAGACCTGTCATCATTACTGAAGTCTCCTCCATTGCTTCTGGCCTTTCATGTGCTTGACGAATATTGAGTGCTCTAAAATTTAAAATAGAACTTTCTTCAGAAATCGTTCCGCTATCAGAAAGTACTGCGTAAGCCCTCATTTGTAAAGCATTGTAATCATGAAATCCTAATGGTTTTAAAAATCGGATTTCGGGCCTCACTTTTACTTGCTTCTTATCAATCATATTTCTAGTTCTTGGATGAGTTGAAACAATAATCGGATATTGATACTTTTCTGCAATTAAGTTTAGACTTTCTATTAATCCATTAAAATTCTTTTCTGAATTGATATTTTCTTCTCTGTGAGATGAAACAACAAAATACTTACCTTCTTCTAAATTTAAACGAGACAAAACATCTGAAGCTTCTATTTGTGGAAGATAATGATTCAAAACCTCAAACATTGGAGAACCTGTTTTAATAATTCTGTCAGCCGGCAATCCTTCACGAAGTAAATATTCTCTAGCAATATCACTGTAAGTTAAGTTAACATCGGCGGTATGATCAACTATTTTACGGTTTGTTTCTTCAGGAACTCGTTGATCGAAACAACGATTACCTGCTTCCATATGAAAAATTGGAATTTGACGTTTTTTAGCTGGTATGGCACACAAACAACTGTTAGTATCTCCCAAAACTAAAAAAGCGCCAGGTTGTAGCTGCTCTAAAAGTGGATCAATTTTTATTAAAATATTGCCAACGGTTTCGGTAGCAGTTTTACCAGCAGCTTCTAAAAAGTAATCGGGTTTCCTTAAGCCTAAATCTTCAAAGAAAATCTGATTAAGTTCATAATCATAATTTTGGCCAGTATGAACAATAATATGTTCAATTGCCTCAGAAGCATCCAAAGCCATCAATACTCTTGATAATCTGATAATCTCCGGACGGGTTCCTACCACCGTCATTACTTTTAGTTTTTTCATAGTTGTATTTTATACTTCAACAAAATAAGTATCTGCATCTTGTGGATTATAAGGTTCGTTTATCCAAAAATTAGTATATAAATCCTCATCCCCTATGTTTTTTATGTTGTGGGTGTACCAAATGGGCATATCTACATAAGCTGGCTCGTCTCCATCAAGATAAAAATTAAACACTTCATCAGTTCCTATTTTTCGCAACTGAATTAAAGCTTTGCCTTTAATAACAGCAAAACGTTCAATTTTTCTTGTATGATAATGATTTCCTCGAGTAATACCTGGTACAGTAGTAGAAAAAGAAACTTGTCCCCCTACTCCCAATCTAATTACCTCAACAAAAGCTCCTCGAGGATCTGTATGCTGAACAAATTTAACTGGATAATGATTTTGTATATCAAAATAACATCTGAACGTGTTAAACAAATTCAAATCGAAAGTAGTATCTAGAACCGGAATTTCTCCTTTGTCGAAATAAGTTTGCTTATAATAATTCAATTTGGCTAAAACCTCCGAAACTTTATGGGTTGAAGTATGCGAAATTATTAATTCACTTTCAGAATTTCCAGTTCTGATTTGGCTGATGATTTCCTGAACCAATTCACCCACATAAATCAATTTTACTTCGCCATCAACATCAATGGTTGGTATTTCGTTATGTGTTAATTTATGACAAAAGGTAGCTACAAACGAATTATAATTTGGTTTTCCGAAAGGACCAAAAACATTCGGAATAATTAATCCGGTGAATTTTGTCTCGTTTCTTCCTGCCCAATTTACAAACAATTCTCTACCTTCTTTTTTAGATTTTCCGTATAAGTTATCTCTTTCTTCTTGTGACGAAGAGGAAAAAAGTAAATGTGGTTTTGATTGCGTTCTTTCTAATGATGAAACTAATTTCTCTACTAAATCTAAGTTGGTAGCATATATAACTTCTTGACTTTCGTGTCTATTCATCGCTGCTAAATGAACAATTACATCACATTGTTTCACAAAAGCATCTAATTGCTGTTGGTTTTCAAAAAAACTTTTATCAAAATCAACTCTTTCAAACTCATCAGGAAATAATCCTAAAGTATTGTATAAATGATTCCCTACAAAACCATTTTGTCCTGTAATTCCTATTTTTAGCATATTTTATTGTTTTGTGCAGACAAAGTACTCTAAAGGATATTTATATTCATCTTTAATTTCTCCCAAAAGATAATCGCTCATTACTAAAAGTTTTGCATTTTCTTCCTTTGATTGAATACAAGAAATATAACCCGAAGGAACATGTAATATATCTAAGTTCTCTGAAGAAAGACAAAAAACATATGGTTTTAATGTTGGCTCAGGATTATCCCAATTATCTATCCTTATTAGTTGTATTTCAAAAGTTCCAACCATAGCAGAAAACCATCTTTGTTCTCTTTTATGTCCTTGCCATCCTCTCCTAAAATTAGAACTTTCATTTTCAATTACATACATCCTTTTTATTTGACTAGCATCAAAACCATTATTGAATTTAAGAGTGCCTCTATGGTCTGAATGACAATTCCCTTTTATTACTATTGGCAACATACTCAATTTAATCTGGATATTGTTTTAAATCAGCTTCTCCTAATACATCTTTACGAATTAACGGAAGTTTCATTAAGAGTTGCTTCATCCCTTCAACATCTTGTTGGATTGTATTATGGGAATGATAATCTTCAATTTTAGAAACATCTATTTCGCCTTCAGAAAAATATTGGGCATAATTTAAATCCCTATTATCAGCAGGAATTCGGTAAAAACCTCCCATATCTTCTGCTTTTACCATTTCTTCACGAGTACAAAGTGTTTCATACAGCTTTTCACCATGTCTTGTTCCAATAATTCTAATTGGATTATCTGCTTTGAACATTTCTTTTAATGCTTGCGCTAAATCGCCAATTGTTCCTGCTGGAGCCTTATTCACAAACAAATCCCCTGAGTTTCCATGTTCGAATGCAAAAAGAACTAATTCTACCGCCTCTTCTAAAGACATCAGAAAACGTGTCATTGAAGGATCAGTAATCGTAAGTGGTTCACCATTTTTAATTTGCTTAAGGAACAATGGAATAACAGACCCTCTTGACCCCATTACATTTCCGTAGCGCGTTAAACAAACGGTTGTATGCTCTAAATTTCTTGAAGCTGCTACGGCTACTTTCTCCATCATGGCTTTAGAAATGCCCATTGCATTTATAGGATACGCCGCTTTATCGGTGCTTAGGCAAATTACTTTTTTTACACCATGCTTTACAGCCGCATCTATAACATTTTGTGTTCCCTCTACATTAGTTTTTACCGCTTCCATTGGAAAAAATTCGCAGGAAGGCACTTGCTTCAAAGCGGCTGCATGAAACACATAATCTACACCACGCATTGCATAATCAATACTTGATGGATTACGAACATCTCCAATATAGAACTTGAGTTTGTCGTTTCTATACAGATTTCGCATGTCATCCTGTTTTTTTTCATCTCTGGAAAAAATTCGGATTTCCTTGAAATGGTCTGTTTGTAAAAAACGATTAAGCACAGCGGTTCCAAATGAACCTGTACCACCAGTAATTAAAAGTATTTTATCTGTGATGGATTGTTTCATTTTATAAATATTTTTTATAAATTCTATATGATTTTTGTATTACTTCATATTTGTATCTTGAATTCATTTTGGAAGTTGTAGCTGATTCATTATGATAGCATTTTAATGTAGGCTCGTACATTATCTTACCACCCACACTCTTAATTTGACCTGCTAAAATTGCCTCTTCTCCATATAAAAATACCTTTTGCCATAAATTGTCAAAATGTTTGAAAAAAGATGGAGTTAAAACATACAAAGCACCAATGCCCATATAAATGGGTTTTCTTTCAGAATCAAATGGCTTAAATTTTCTTTCTGACGAGTAAAATTTAGTTATCAATTTTGCAACATAATAATGACTATAGTAAACACTATACATTGTTCTTCTTATATATGACACTCTACTAATAACATGCGGATTTTCATGCGAATTGTCATTTGTAACAATATCAGGAGCTAAAATTAAAACATCTGATTCTTGATTGATCTTATTTAATTGATCCAAAAAATCTTTCTCAAAAGTAATATCATTGTTTCCGACAATATAATAATCTGCTTTAAAAACTGAATTTTTAGCATAATTAATTCCATTGTTAAGTCCATCAAAATATCCCTTATTTTCAATTTTAACAACTGAAACTAAATCACTTAAATCATTTTCAATGATATATTGTTTTATAATAAAGAAATCAACTTCATCTTTAGAATTATCAACAACAATAATTCTAACTTCATTTTGAGGATAAAACAATACTACATTTTGAATGTATTTTAATGTTTCTTCTCGAGAATGGTAATTAACACATATGAAAACGAACTTCATACTCATTTAGCTGTTTTTTTGCAAATATTAATAATAACAGCAGGGACTAAAAAACTAATTAAGACAGCATTATGCACTGTTATAGACAACAAAATAGTGTGAAATAAATAAGTATAGACCACAATCATTATAGCTATTGCAGCAAGAGATCCTTTTACCGCTTTTCCATAGAAATATCCTGAAAAAATACCATATAAAAAAAACACAAATAAACCTCCTAATAAACTAAAATCATCTATGAATTGTCTAAAAGCAGTAAAAATATTTGTTGTTAAAGAAGAGTCTTTTTTTGAAAATCCTAGATACTTTGTGTAAACTCCTATTTCATTTTTAGAAATACCTAATAAATCATAAAGGGAACTGTAGGAGTATTTCCCTAACCCAAGTGTACTAAAATTAGAATATTCATTTTCAAAATAGGTTGAAAAGGCAGATATTCCCCCAAAAAGATATTCTTTAAAAACAGTAGTTGATGTCTCTAAATTTTCAGGAGTTAGCGAAAATTGTTGTCTTCTTAACATATCTCCACCAATAAATATAATAAAGGCAAAAACAATAAGTACCATCATTTTTTTTATTAGCTTTTTTTCAGCAAAAAAATTATTATTTCCTTTATAGTTGAGCTTTTGATCATAAACAGTTATCCAAAAACTAGACAAAAATACTTGAACTAAAATTAAAATAAAACCTGCTCTTCCCGCTTGAGCAATTCCCATAATTAGCAATGATATGTATGGTAAAAACAAAAACCATTTTATTTTTCTATACAATAAAAAGTAGATAGTGGTCAGTACCACATCGCTATAACCTAACATTAAAATGGCTCTAACAGCAATAGGGACAGAAATTTCTTCAAGTGCTCCTCGTGCAGCCCATCCAGCTGTAACACCAGCTTCAAAAGAACCAAAAAAAGAAACAAAATAACCAAAATATAGTATTGCACCAACAAAAGATAGAACTCCTAATATTATTAAAAAAAAAGTAAATTTACTTTTAAAAGTTAGCGACTGATATATTTTATAGTCTGTACCAAAATTGACCTTTTTAGATGATAGACTCTCCAAATAACTTCCTGTTATATCGCCTAAAAAAAACGAAAAAATAAAAATAAAAAAAAGCTGTGCTGTAGTAGATGTAAAATAATATTCTGGTGCAAAAACGAATTGTAAAATCACACAAACTCCCCAAGTAATACCTAAAATACCTGTAGGGCTTAAAAAATAATTAGAAAAATCTTTTCTAATTATAAGTATTAAAAGAATACCTAATATGAAAAAAAAATGTAGCATTTATTCTGCAAAAAACCAACTTATTTTGTTACATCTCCTCTATATATTGAAAGAGTAATAATGTAAAGCAATCTAAGTTATAGTTCGTTATTATTAATCGTTTTAAACATTTTTTTTATTTCTATTGAACTAAATAATGTTAAAATTGTCAGTGCTACAAAAATAAACATTCTAATCATTAAATGTGAGTTCTCTGTTAAAATATAATTGGAAATTAAAAAGGAAATTAAAACTAAAAAAATATTCTTAACTATGAACATGGGCGAAATTTTAATACGGTAAACATTTACAGAATAATAGTACACAAAAACATTATACAAAACCTGAGCTAAAATTGATACCAAACAGGCTGCCTGTACACCCCAAATGGGAATTAGCCAAACATTCAGAATCAAGCTTAATCCAGCAACAACCAAGGCAACTTTCGCCATAAGCTCTGTTTTGCCATCTACTTCTAATCCTTTATGTAAATACATCGATATGGTTCCCAAAAAAATAGAAAACACAACTAGAAACATAAGATTGGTTTCTAACAGATACTTTTTACTTACTATATAAACCAGCACATATTCCCCAATAAAAAAAATGCCCATAAAAATAGATGTAAATAGCGTGGTTAGCAATTTAATATTCTGTATAATTATATTCTCAATTTCTTTTTTATCAACCGCTGTTTTAGCCATTTGAATAATTATTGGATGTGAAGCCATAAGCAAAGGCATGGTAATAAAACCTGACAATCCAACAGACAAATCTCTGAAAGAAGCATAATTAGCAACTAAATTTGTTATATTAAAATACTTAAAAAGTATCCTATCTCCTATAGCAAAAAATTGAGAGGCAAAGAACCAAATACAAACAGGAATTCCATACGTTAGTACTTTTTTGGCGATTTTAAAATCAAAAACGGCAAAAACTCTTTTATTTAATAATAATTCATAAATCTTATCCGAATACATTACATAATTGCTCGCTAAGAAATAACTCAAGAAAAGGACTGCAAATATTGCATAAAGATTTTCCTTACAATAAAAATAACAACCAGTTACACCTATTACCTGTACAACACTCTGAACAAATGTTGATCTAATTTGAATTAAAACACGTCTTTCAGCTTGCAAAAAACTATATAACAAATTAATAAATGTTTGAGAAAGCATTAAGAACAAACCCAACCCAATTATTAAAAAATCTTTTAATCCGAAGTAACACATAATGAAAAAACCAATAGCTCCAACGAAGTATAGAATTAATTGCAGAAAAATAATATTGATTTTTAAAACATCTAAATTATTTTTTGCATCATAATCCGGGTAAAAATAAATAACGGAACTATTTATCCAACCGCTAATTAGCTGTCCAAACAACAAAATTGTAGCACTTACAAAAACATAATTTGAATAAAGTGAATTAGATAAAGTTCTTGTTAAAAGATAAATGGTAAGCAATCCTGATATGGCTGGTAAAATCTTTACCACCAAATATTTTAAAACATCTTTATTTAAATTATTGACTTGCGTTTGATTTCGCATACTTAAAATTATTTAAACAACAAATTACTATCAAACAATGGAAAAATTGTTTTTTCTCTAACTAAGAAAATAAAACAATAAAAGCCAAATAAAAGATAACTTAAAAATAAAATTTTTGGGATTTTTTTTTCTCCAAATAAAATAGATTTATTTGTTATGAATACCAAATTAACGATAGACATATTCAAAAGTATTCTGATAAAAACAGCCATTTCGTAGTAAACCACAATGAGTAATAGCATGACAATATTAATATTTACAATCATGATATTTAACCTTTTATCACTTGTAGTGCCATTTACGTCATCTGATTTTAAAAAATATTTAACAATCCACAGGTTTGCAATTTGAATAGATGAATAAAACAAAAATAGCGATAAACTAGTAGTATAAAATATTACTTTATCCTTTGAATATATTGACAATATTCTAAATATTAAATCATGTGACACTAAAACTATTGTAAGTAAACCAATGACCCAAAATACAATCGTTTTAATTTTGATCTCATTTTCTTTAAAAGCTAACAAAAAAATTAAATACATTAGCGATGAGATGTGAATAGTTGAAGCAAGCAGTACACACAGAACGAATTTCTCTCTATAATATTTTTCATTTCTAAAAACTGAGATGAATCCTTGTAATACAATTGAAAAAGCGATAAAATTCCTTAAAACAACATATTCTAATGGAAAAAAGAACCACAAGAAACACAACCCTACAAATGCTGGAACATTTGAAAAGATATAGAAAAAACGGAATATAAAAAGTAAAACTATTCCTGAAACTATTATTAAAAATTCCTGTAAACTTAATCCCAAATATCTAGAACAGAACATTAAAAAACTGTAACCTCCTTCAAATTTTAGGAATTCTATTTTAGAGATAGAAACACTATACATTTCTGTATACATTCTGCGATCTGCATTTGAATAATTCCATCCAAAAAGCAACCACATAAAAACAAATAAAATCAACAGGATTATCTTCGATCTCTTAAAAAAAAAAGCTAAACCAGACAGTACTACACCAAAAAAAAACGCTATCATGAATTTCTATTCCTTTATAATTCTATTCTGACTCTAAAAAAATATTTTAAAAATCATTTAAACACAGAAAATCTTTTCATCATTGGTATTTTGCAATTTTTCTTAAATATTCAGCATAGGTACTTTTACCTAAAATTCCTGCACAATTTTTAAACTGCTCATTATTTATGAAGCCCTTCCTATAAGCAACTTCTTCTATACAAGCAATTTTAAGGCCTGTACGTTTTTCTACAGCTTTTACAAATTCTGTAGCTTCTGTCAACGACTCATGCGTGCCAGTATCTAACCATGCAAACCCCCTTCCCATTAATTGTAAATTAAGAGCTCCTTTTTCTAGATAAATTTGGTTTACTGTAGTTATTTCAAGCTCCCCTCTATGCGAAGGTTTGACGTTTTTAGCAATTTGAACAACTGAATTTGGATAAAAATATAATCCAACAACTGCAAAATTAGATTTTGGTTGTTCAGGTTTTTCTTCAATCGAAAGAACTTTACCGCTATCATCAAACTCAGCAACTCCGTAACGTTCAGGATCATCTACATAATATCCAAAAACCGTTGCTTCTTTCCTGTCAGTAACAATACTTACAGCATTAGACAGCAAATTTTGAAGTCCTGCTCCATAGAAAATATTATCGCCAAGAATCAAACATACATCATCATCCCCAATAAATTCTTCACCTAAAATAAAAGCTTGAGCTAAACCATCGGGAGATGGTTGTTCTACGTATGAAAGTTTTAATCCGATTTGACTTCCATCACCAAACAATCTTTGGAAATTTGGTAAATCATGAGGAGTAGATATAATCAATATTTCTTTTATTCCAGCTAACATTAATACTGATAGCGGATAATAAATCATTGGTTTGTCATAAATTGGCAATAATTGCTTAGAAACCACTTGTGTAAGCGGATGTAATCGTGTTCCTGAACCTCCTGCTAAAATTATTCCTTTCATATTTTAAAGCTTTGGGCTTTAAGTTTTAAGCTTTAAGCAAAACTTCAGAAAAGCTTACGGCTTATAGCTTACGGCTTATAGCTATTGATATTGTTTTTCGTAATATTTTGCGTATTCTCCAGAAGTTATGTTATTCAACCATTGTGTATTATCTAAATACCAATCGATAGTTTGCTTCAATCCTTCTTCAAAAGTAACCGATGGTTTCCAGCCTAATTCAGCATTGATTTTTGAGGCATCTATAGCATAACGCAAATCGTGTCCTGGTCGATCTTTTACAAAAGTGATTAATTTAGCTGATTCACCTTCTGGACGACCTAGTTTCTCATCCATTTTTTCACACAATAAACGAACTAAATCTATATTTTTCCACTCGTTAAATCCGCCAATATTATATGTTTCGTGATTTTTTCCTTTGTGAAAAACCAAATCTATAGCTACTGCATGATCTTTTACAAACAACCAATCACGAGTATAATTACCATCACCATATACTGGCAAAGGTTTTTTATTGATAATATTATTGATGAATAAAGGAATTAGTTTTTCTGGAAAATGAAAAGGACCGTAATTGTTAGAACAGTTTGTCAATACATACGGAAGTCCATACGTTTCTCCATAAGCTCTCACGAAATGGTCTGAACTAGCTTTAGAAGCAGAGTATGGCGAATTAGGATCATATGGTGTCGTTTCTGTAAATAGTCCAGTTTCTCCTAAAGAACCATAAACCTCATCTGTAGAAATATGATAAAAACGTTTTCCATCAAAATTATCCTTCCAAAGTTTTTTGAAAGCATTCAAAAGATTTACTGTTCCAATGATATTTGTTTTCACAAACGCTAATGGATCTGTAATTGATCTATCTACATGAGATTCTGCAGCAAGATGCAAAACTCCTTCAAACTGATATTTTTCGAAAATTTCATTTATAAAAACTTCATCAACAATATCACCTTTTAAAAAAGTATAATTTGATTCGTTCTCGATATCTTTAATATTTTCTAAATTTCCGGCATAAGTTAGTGCATCTAAATTATAAACATGATAGTTAGGATAGTTTTGAACAAACCTTCTAACCACATGAGACCCTATGAATCCCGCACCCCCCGTAATTAATATACTTTTCATAAACTAACTTCCTACTGCTGAATAAACAAACCCAATTTCTTTCACTTTTTGTTTGTCCAAAAGATTTCTTCCATCAAAAACAAAAGCTGGTTTAGACATTGAGTCATATATTTTTTGCCAATCATAAGTTTTGAATTCATCCCATTCAGTTAAGATAGCAATAGCATGAGCATTATTACAAGCTTCATAAGGATTTGTTTCTACTTTAATTTTATCTTCTATTCCTTCTAAATCAAATTTTATTTGATCATGAGAAACTTTTGGATCGTAAACAACCACATTAGCTTGCTCAGCAATTAAATCCTGAGCGACAGTTATAGCTGCTGATTCACGTGTATCATTTGTATCTTTTTTAAACGCCCAGCCTAACATTGCAATTCGTTTACCCGAAACTGTATTATACAGAGTTTGCACTATATTTTTTGAAAAGCGATGTTTTTGATGATCATTCATAATAACCACTTGCTCCCAATAATCGGCAACTTCGTTTAAACCGTAAGACTTTGCTATATAAACTAAGTTTAATATATCTTTTTGGAAACATGATCCTCCAAAACCAACTGATGCTTTAAGAAATTTTGATCCAATACGAGAGTCCATTCCAATAGCTCTAGCTACTTCATTAACATCCGCTTCTGTTTTTTCACACAATTCAGAAATTGCATTGATTGAAGAAACACGTTGCGCTAAAAATGCATTAGCAGTTAATTTTGATAACTCAGATGACCAGACATTTGTTGTTAATATTCTATCTTTTGGCACCCAATTAGCATATACTTCTAGTAAAGATTGAATTGCTTCTGCATCATTTCCTCCAATAAGTACGCGATCAGGATTATGCAAATCAGTTACTGCGGTACCTTCTGCTAAAAATTCAGGATTTGAAAGAATTTGAAAATTTACTCCATTACCTGTATTATCTAAAATACTTTTAATAGCCTCTGCAGTACGCACTGGTAAAGTTGATTTTTCAACTACAATTTTATCAGACTTTGCTACTCGAGCAATTTGACGAGCACATAATTCTATATATTTTAAATCGGCTGCCATTCCTTTACCTGCACCATACATTTTTGTAGGTGTATTAACAGAAATAAAAATCATTTCTGATTCTTCAATAGCCTTGTCTACATCAGTAGAAAAAAATAAATTTCTCCCTCTAGCCTCTTTTACGACCTCATCTAAACCAGGCTCATAAACAGGTAGTTTTCCAAAGTCTACATCATTCCAAGCCGCAATTCTCGCTTCATTTAAATCGACAACTGTTACTTTAATATCTGGACATTTTTGTGCAATAACTGCCATTGTAGGACCTCCCACATAACCAGCACCTATACAGCAAATGTTTTTTATTTTCATTTAATTAAAAAATTAGTGTGTAAAATTACAGTTTTCCATCGACATGAGAACCTAAAATTCCTTTCACATCATATAAAACAGAGTTTTCTTTTCTTAATTGAGATAAATCTATATCCATAAATTCTTTGTGAGCAACTCCTAGAACCAAAGCATCAAATTTACCAGATGGTAAATTAGTTTCTGTATCTAAATTATATTCATGATTTACTTCTGCAGGATTTACCCAAGGATCATAAATTGTTACGTTTATTCCATAATCATTCAATGCTGCAATCACATCTACTATTTTAGTATTACGTACATCTGGGCAATTTTCTTTAAAAGCTATTCCAAGCATTAACAAATTGGCTCCATTTATGGCAATACCTTTTTTAATCATTAATTTAACGACTTGCGACGCAACATACTCGCCCATGCTGTCATTCAGTCTTCTACCAGCCAAAATAATTTCGGGGTGATATCCTTTTTCTTGTGCTTTTTGAGCTAGATAATATGGGTCAACACCAATGCAATGACCTCCAACTAATCCTGGTTTAAAAGGAAGAAAATTCCATTTTGTTCCAGCTGCAGCTAAAACATCTTGTGTGTCGATTTCTAAAATATTAAAAATCTTTGACAACTCATTTACAAAAGCAATATTGATGTCTCTTTGAGAATTCTCGATAACCTTTGCCGCTTCTGCTACTTTAATTGTGGGCGCAAGATGTGTTCCTGCAATGATTACCGATTTGTATAATTCATCAACTTTAACACCTATTTCTGGAGTAGAACCAGATGTAACTTTAAGTATTTTTTCTACAGTATGCTCTTTGTCTCCTGGATTAATTCTTTCAGGAGAGTAACCTGCAAAAAAATCTTCATTAAACTTTAATCCACTTACTCGCTCTAGAACTGGTACACATTCTTCCTCAGTAACCCCAGGATATACTGTAGATTCATAAATTACTATATCTCCTTTTTTAAGCACTTTACCAACTGCTTCACTAGACTTATAAAGCGGCGTCAAATCTGGCTTATTATGCTTATCTACTGGTGTTGGCACCGTTATCACATAATAATTACAATCTTTTATATCATCTAAAAAAGTTGAACAAAACAATCCATTTCCTTTAGAATTATCTTTTTTTAGAACTGACTTTAATAAATCTTCACCCACTTCGAGTGTAAAATCTTGTCCTTGATTTAATTCTTTTACTCTATTTTGATTGATATCGAAACCTACAACATCGTATTTAGTAGCAAACAATCTTGCTAAGGGCAAACCCACATAACCTAATCCAATAACTGCAATCTTCATACTATTTTAAATTTTCCCAATACCATTTTACAGCTTCTTTTAAGCCTTGTTGCAATGAATACTGTGGATTATATCCTAAAATTTCTTTTGCTTTTTCTATACTTGCCAATGAGTGTGGTATATCTCCTGCTCTATTTGGCCCATGAACGATTTCAACTTTAGCAATTTCAGAATCAAAAAAAGACAATTCTTTACGTAAAATTGTAACTAATTGATTTAATGTAGTTCTATCTCCATAAGCTGTATTAAAAACTGTATTTACAGCTTTAGGATTTTCAGACAACATTGCCAATTCATTCATTTGAATCACATTATCAATATAAGTAAAGTCACGAGAATAATTTCCGTCACCGTTAATCACAGGGCTTTCATGCTTCATGAATTGCATTACAAACTTTGGAATAACTGCTGCATAAGCACCGTTTGGATCTTGCTTTCTTCCAAAAACATTAAAATATCTTAATCCAATAGTTTCTATACCATAAGTTTTACTAAATATTTCCGCATACAATTCATTCACATATTTAGTAATTGCGTAAGGAGAAAGTGGTTTCCCTATTTTATCTTCAACTTTTGGAAGACTTTCAGAATCTCCATAAGTAGAGGAACTGGCTGCATAAACAAAACGTTTCACTCCCGCTTCCTTGCTTGCCTGTAGCATATTCAAAAAACCATTAACATTAACTTCATTTGATGTTAATGGATCTTTAATAGACCTTGGAACTGAACCTAAAGCTGCTTGATGTAAAACATAATCAACTCCAATTACAGCTTTTTCACAATCTTCATAATTTCTAATATCACCTTCGATAAAGGTAAAATTATCATATCGTAAAAATTGCTCTATATTTTTTTTATGTCCTGTAGCAAAGTTATCCAAACAAATAACTTGATAATTTTTTCTTAAAAAATATTCGCACAAATTGGAACCAATAAAACCAGCACCTCCTGTTATTAATACCTTTTTCATCAATTTGTTTAAGTTATTTTTTTAATATTTTATCTATTATTTTTCTAATTGGACTTTTTACCTCGTCGACTTCTAAATAACCTTCTCCATAATTTCCATAGCCATAACCGTAACCATAGCCATAACCGTAACCATAGCCATATCTAGCTTTAATTTCAAATCCATTGAAGACAATACTTATGTTATTAAGCTCTCCTCTTTTATGTTTATTATTAACCAAGGTTAACATATCATTTTTAGTTACATTTTGTCTTACAACATATAACGTTGCATCAGAAAACTGAGTTAATTCTAATGCATCAGAAACCAATCCCACAGGAGGGGTATCTAATATTATGTAATCATATCTTCCTTTAAGTTCATTAATCATTTCTTCCATACTCTCTCCCATAATTAACTCAGAAGGATTTGGAGGTATTGGCCCAGAAGGTATAAAGTCAAGATAAGGAATTTGTGTTTTCTGAACTATTTCATCAATTGATTTCTGACCAATTAAATAGTTAACAACACCAACATTATTTTCTATTTTAAAATCATCGAATATTTTAGGCTTTCTTAAATCAAGACCAACGATAACAGTCTTTTTTTCACTCAACGCAAAAACAGTTGCTATATTTATTGAACAAAAAGTTTTCCCTTCTCCCCCAACTGATGAAGTTAACATTAGAACTTTTGTACCTGCTTGTTGTTTTTTATATAAAAATTGTAGAGAAGAACGTATTGCTCTAAAACTTTCAGATAATGGTGATTTAGGCTTTTCAAAAACTGCCAAGTTTGAAATTGTATGCTTTTTACCAATAACACCAATAACAGGAATTTTTGTAAGCCTAGCAATATCTCCTGTATTTTTAATAGTATTATCAAGAATAGTCTTTACAAAAACTAGAATCAAAGGTATTAGTAATCCTAACAAGAATGCTAAAACATAATTCACACTTGTTTTTGGACCTAGCAAACCTCCTCCTGTATCCTTAGCTGTATCAATAAATTGAATATCCGACAAATTTGCCGCCTTAACAATATCAGCTTCACTTCTTTTCTCTAAAAAAGTGTTATAAATATTTTTATTAAGATCGTATTTTCTATTTATTTTAACTAATTCCTGTTGTTGCCCAGGCAATTTCCTTATGTTACTTTCTGCTTTACCAATCTTTCTATTAACAACTCCTAAATCATACAAAATAGAAGCTTTTGCTGTAGAAATATTTTCGAGTAAAACACTCTTTAAAGCATCCATTTGAACATCAAAATCCTTAAACTTTTTTTCATTCTTCAATGTATAAGCCATTTCAGACCTTTCAGCTGACAATGCTGTTAATTTTGAAACATTTGAAATAATATTAGGATCATCAATTCCTGCTACTGATGGGGCTGGAAGTTTAGAAAAATCTACGCTGTTTACTAAATATGAATTTAAAGAATTATAATAGTTTAACTTCCTATTTAATAAATCCTTTTCGACATCAAGTCCAGATAATTGAGATGTAATTTGTTCTCCACCAGCTTCAACCTCAAAAATATTTTTATCTCTACTAAAATCTTTAAGTTCATCCTCTGTATTTTTAAGTTGACCCTCCATAGCCACTAAAGTACTATCTATAAAAGATATCGTATTAGTTGCAAATTGATTCTTTAATTGCAACTGTCTATTCATCAATATATTAATAGTACCATTTAAGTAATCAACCAATCTTTCTTTATTAGTACCTTGAAGATTTAGTTTCAAAATTGAACCTGCTTTTGCATCAGTCTCAACATCAATACCTTGATAACTCGATACAGTACCATTAAAATCAGCAAACCTCACCATGTAATCCCCTCCTTCGTAAAGACCTGGATTTTCTGTAAGCTCTAATTTCCAATGCAAAAAAGGTAGAGAAACTTGTTCTCCAATTTTGTATTTTTTCTTGAACTCTCCTACAACAACATTTGTATTACTTTCCGTTTCTGTTGCATAATTATACATGACAGCACTTGGATTCTCAAAATTTATTGAAAGTTCATACTCTGTTTGATTTAAAAACTTAATGTTTATAAGTTGACCTTTTAATTGAGGTAGATTCTTATTAGTATTGATATAAAAAGGGACTTCACCATAAGCATCTTCTATATTGTACTTCCCTTGCCTTAAATATTCGATATAATAATTAAGTTGTTTTACAACAATTTCATTATGTGATCTTGATTTTATTGTGGTAATTAAAGTTTGTACTTGGTCAGATGTACCTCCCCAATTAAAAACCAAACTTGTATTTGAAGTAAAAAAAGGATTATTTTCTTCTTTGTAAGCTATGATTGTTGAAATACCATAGATTTTTTGTTTTCTAACATTAATTTGATAGGCAATTGTAAAAGCTATTACTAAACTTACTATAAACCATACCCAATGCCCAACGATTTTAACAAAAAAAGCTTTAAAATCAAAATGATTTTGACTTTCAAAAAACGAAAAATCTTTTGTATCGAGCATAAATATTATCTATTAATCAATAAATACGTAGTTATAACCAAAGACAACGCACTTAAAATTGTTGTAACCGATTGCAATCCATTTATACCAAATCCCCATGTTTTTTGTTTTATTGGCTTTACATAAATATAGTCATTTGGCTGAATATAGTAGTAAGGTGATTTTATGGCATCAACACTTGTCAAATCTATTGTATGAACTTCTGTTCCATGAGGATATTGCCTCACCAAAACTACTTCTTTATGATTCCCAGTGATATTTATATCACCACTGTTTGCTATAGCTTCGAGTATAGTAACTTTATCCTGAAAAAGTGTTTTTGTTCCTGGTGAACGTACTTCCCCGTTTGTTGTGTAACGTAATCCTGCTAATTTTACCAAAACAAACAAATCTGCTTCTTTATTAAAGTATTCGTCTAACAATTGTTTTTCGACTTTTGCTCTAACCTCTTCAAGAGTCAAACCTAAAACCGCAATTTCACCAAGCACTGGAACCCTAATATTTCCGTGATCATTAACAGTAAAACCATCAAAATATAATGCATCTGTTGAATTAGCAACGGCTCCACTTGTTGAAGAGTTAAACATTTCGACCAATTTTTGATCTAATGCTTTTAATTTGATACTCAAAACATCATTTATTTGAATACGATATGGCTTTAAAGGCACAACCTCTATTGAAGTTCCATTTTTCTTTGCATTTGCATCTTGAAGATAAGTCAAATCCTTATTAGACACACATGACGTCATAAAAACAACAAACATTAAACAAAGAAAACTATATATTTTATTCATATTTTGAGTGAATTTAAGGAAACAAATATAGTTTTTCATTTCTAATAATGAAATCATATTCCTTTAATTATTCTTGATTGAATTCTCGAACGGAATTCGGTTAATTATACTTCTTCCCAATGTAACTTCATCAGCATATTCAAGTTCATCTCCTACAGAAATTCCTCTTGCAATTGAAGAAGTAATAATTCCTGTATCTTTTATCTGTTTATAGATATAAAAGTTGGTCGTATCCCCTTCCATCGTTGAACTTAATGCAAAAATAATTTCCTGAACATTTCCCAACTTCACTTTTTCGACAAGGCTTGAAATATTCAATTGACTTGGCCCTATCCCATCTATTGGCGAAATCTTCCCACCAAGAACGTGATAAATCCCTCTAAATTGCCCTGTATTTTCGATAGCCATTACATCTCTTATATCTTCTACCACACAAATGATGTGATGATTTCTATTTGGGTTAGCACAAATTTCACAAATAGCCACATCTGAAATATTATGACATGATTCACAAAATTTTATATCCTCTCGCATTTTTTGCAAGGCATTTGTCAAAAACTCAGTTTGTTCCTTTGGTTGCTTTAACAAATGTAACACCAAACGTAAAGCCGTACGTTTACCTATCCCTGGCAACTGTGACATTTCATTTACTGCGCTTTCTAATAATTTTGAAGAGAAATCCATTGTGCAAAAATAGTCAATTTGGGAGTGGTATAATTTGAAAAATTGAAGATTATTTATGTAAATTGGCACAATCTAAAAACATTTCAATGAGCCCGTTTGCAATTTTATCACTTATCATAATCTATTTTGGAATTTTATTTTTCATTTCTCACGTTATGAGTAAAAATAACAGCGGAAATGATGCTTTTTTTAAAGCCAACAAAAATTCTAAATGGTATTTGGTTGCTTTTGGGATGATTGGAACTGCCCTTTCTGGAGTAACCTTTATTTCGGTTCCGGGTGAAGTTGGCAATCCAGATTTACAATTTAAATATTTTCAGTTTGTATTAGGAAATGCCATAGGTTTTATAGTTGTTGCTACTGTCCTATTACCATTGTATTATAGAATGAATTTGACTTCTATTTATGGCTATATCGAACAACGACTTGGAAAAACTAGTTATAAAACAGCTGCATCCATTTTCTTGATTAGTCGCACAATTGGATCAGCTTTTAGATTGTACTTAGTGGTTATTGTACTTCAACGCTATGTTTTTGATTATTATGGAATCCCTTTCACCGTTACAGTTTTTCTATCACTATTATTGATTTTTGCTTACACCTATAAAGGCGGATTAAAAACGATTATTATTACAGATACTTTACAGACATTCTTCTTAGTTTCTTCAGTATTTTTAACTATTTTCTTTATTTGCAAAAGTTTAGATTTGAGTGTTTTTCAAGCATTTCAAACTGTGAAAGAAAGTCAATATTCTAAAGTTTTCTTTTTTGACGATTATCTAAAAGGAAATTATTTTTGGAAACAAATCATAGGTGGAATATTTGTAACTATTGCCATGGTTGGTCTTGACCAAGATTTAATGCAAAAGAATTTGAGTTGTGCTAACATTGGTGAAGCACAAAAAAACATGTTCACTTTTACAGGAATATTTGTTGTTATAAACATCTTCTTCTTGAGTGTTGGAGCATTATTATATATGTATGCCGAGAAAAACGGAATTGCTGTTCCTATGGTTGATGACGTTGCCAGAACAGATTTTCTATTTCCGGAAATAGCCTTAAAATCACTGGGATTGATTCCTGCAATTGTATTTTTATTAGGACTTACAGCAGCTACCTTTGCCACAACCGATTCGGCTTTAACTGCCTTAACAACATCTTTTTGTGTTGACTTTTTGGGAATGGAAAAAACCGAAAACGTTAATAATCCAAATATTGTTAGAACTCGACATTTAGTTCATATTGGATTTTCTTTTTTGATGTTTTTAGTGATTGTGTTTTTCAATGCGGTGAATGACGCTTCTGTAGTGAAGATGATTTTCAAAATTGCATCATATACTTACGGACCGCTTTTAGGATTATATGCTTTTGGTTTGTTCATGAAAACAAAAACAGTAAATGATAAATTAGTTCCTGTTATCTGTTTAATTTCGCCAGCAATTTGTTATTTCATTTCGACATATTCCTCGGTATGGTTGGGAGGTTATACAATTGCAGAAGAACTAATTATCATCAATGGATTAATTACTTTTATTGGCCTATTATTCATCAGTAAACCAGCAACTGGAGAAACGAGGTTTTAATACTGGTTAGTTGTCAGCAAAACCAAAGTACAAGCAACCTCATAACTTATTTTGCTTAAATCAAGAATTTTATAAAACTCAGGATTTTCTGTACCTGGATTAAAGATGACCCTTCTTGGTTTTAAACCTACAATGTAATCATAATATTCATTTTGCCGTTGTGGATTAATATATAATGTTACTGTATCGATCCCTTCAAAATTAGGAAAACCTTTTTGAACATCTACACCAAGAATATTTTCGTTTTTTAATCCAATAGCTACGACTTCATGATTGTGATTCAACAATCTGTTTATGGCCAAAAAAGAATATCTTTCAGGATTAGAACTTGCCCCAATAACTAAAGTTTTCATTGTATTTCTGTTTTACTAAATAAAATTAGTATTTTTAATCGAAAATAAACTATTCCTTAACATTACTTTCATATCAAAAAATTATTACCAAGCTAATTTTGCAAAAAACTTATGGATTTATTTTTCTACATTTTCGCTGCTTTGTTTTCTGTATTAAACCCTATTGGAGCCATCCCTGTTTTTGTTGGACTAACCAATGGTTATACACGTGAAGAACTTTCGAAAACATCTTTGTGGACAGCAATAAATGTTTTTATCATTATGATTGTCGCCTATTTTATGGGTGAATATGTCTTACGATTTTTTGGAATTAGTCTAGAAGCACTTCGAATTGCAGGCGGTATGATTATTGCTAATTCTGGATTTGGTTTGTTATCTGGAAAAGTGAAAAAGCGCAAAGGGATTAATAAAAAAGTAGAATCTGAAGCGCAAGAAAAACACGCCATTGCTTTAACTCCGCTTGCTATGCCATTATTAGCAGGACCAGGTTCGATTTCTTTATTAATTGCTTTTTACCAGGAACATCACAATTGGATTGCTATTTCTATTGCGGTTGGAGCCATTCTGGCAGTTGCCTTATCAATTTTCTTAGTTCTAAACAGTGCACATTATTTAGTAAAATATCTTGGAGAAGCAGGAATCGTAGCTATTTCAAGAATTGTTGGATTTTTCGTAATTGCTATTGGAGTACAATATATTGTGAATGCTATTTTAAAGATTATTGAAAACAGCCACATTATAAAATAAATTTCAAACTCATTTGAAATAAAAATCCCAAACATAAAAAGTTTGGGATTTTTTATTTCTATTTTATTCTTTTTGCAAAAACACTTCCGCCATCATACAGCGAGCACTTCCACCGCCATATTTTTCAATAGTTTCTAAATTTGAATACAAAATAGATGTATGTTTTTCAATTTGACCAATTTGTCCTTTATTTAATGAGTTATAAGCGGATTCGCTCATCACCAAATAATTTTTATCAGCACCTTTTATCTGAAGCATATTTCCAGCAAAAGCACTTACTTGGTTTTCTGCGATATAAATAATTTCCTTATCGTCTTGTTTTAAACTATCAACAACCGATTTTCTTTCTGTTTTATCATCAATACATTCAGAACATACTACAGCGAAAGTCTCACCTATTGCCATCATTACATTAGTATGATAAATCAGTTCACGATTACCTTCAACTGTTTGATATGCATTAAAGATTATTGGAGAATATTCAAAATCTTCGCAAAACTCAATAAACAAATCTTCATCAGCTCTAGGAGATAATGCGCAATATGCTTTATTATTTGTTCTGTCTAAAACTATACTTCCAGTTCCTTCAAGGAAAACACCTTCTTCTTCAGCAGAAGTATAATCCATCACATCGTTTATTACAAAACCTTCATCTTCCAAAAGATCCAAGATATCATCACGACGTTCTAATCTTCTATTTTCAGCAAACATTGGATACAAAATTACATCTCCCGTTTCATGAAAAGAAATCCAATTATTTGGAAAAATTGCATCTGGTGTATCCGTATCTTTCGTATCATCTACTACAATAACATTCACACCAACTTCCTGTAGCTTTACAACTAGAGCATCAAATTCTTGTTGGGCTTTCGCATTAATAGTAGCAGGAAGCATACCATTGCTTTCTTTTTGATAAAAATTATTCACCGCTGTCTGTTCATTCTTACGAAATGAAACAGGACGAATCATTACTATAGTATTGGTAATTTGCTGCATTATCTATTTTTTATAGTATCAGTAACTGCTTCTAAAATGTCAAGAGTTACTTCTGCCATTGTATTTTCTTTCTCGTCCAAACAAGGATTTACTTCAACAATTTCAATACAAGCCGTTTTTTTATTTTGTGCCAAAGCAACTAATAAATCTTTAGCCTCCAATTGAGAAATTCCATCTGGAACTGGTGTTCCTGTACCATGAGAAGTCATATCAGGATCCATAGAATCTACATCGAAAGTAACATAAATAATATCGCAATTTTTTAAATGCTCATTGATTCCTTCAACTATCGCCGAAATACCTTGAGTACGAACATCATTAACAGTAAACCACTTTATTCCGAATTTCTCAATAATTCTTTCCTCTTGTTCTTCGGTATCACGAACAGCTACATAAACAACATCGTCAGGATATATTTTTTGGCTTGTTCCTCCAACATTTTTCAATTGACTCCAAAGTGCTTCAGTTTCAGCATCAACATCATTTATCTTACATTCCAAATTATCGATATTCATTACTGATGCCAATGGCATTCCGTGCATATTACCTGATGGTGTTGTATAAGGTGTGTGAATATCTGCATGCGCATCTATCCAAACAGCTCCAATACGTTTATCTGGAAAAGTTGATTTCAGTCCTGATATAGTTCCTCCTGCAGAACCATGATCTGCAGCTAAAATGATTGGAAAAGAGTTGTTTTTAAGAATTGAAGAGACTTTGGCATTTAGCTCTTCATAAATTGATAGCAATCCGTCTATTCGTTTGGCGAAAGGATATTTTGTTGGTTGATCTAAATATCGGTTAACATTTTGAATTTTGTCGAGAGTATTTTCCCCAAAAATATAGCTCTCTTTTTTCCTGGCAGCAGTTATAATAGCATCTGGTCCCAAAGATGCTCCGCGTGTACCGGCTGTAATTTCAGATTTGTTGATTAAAAAAGTAACATTGGTACTCATAAAGTTTTTTATTTGATTATAGATAAAAGTTTAAAGCATTCTATCTTCGGACAAATATAAAAAAAAGCCTCTCTAAATGAGAAGCTTTTTAATGTATTTAATAGTAAAGATTTATCTTTTATCCATTGGAACGAATGGTCTTAATGCATAACCAGTGTACACCTGACGAGGACGACCAATAGGTTCTTTATTGATACGCATTTCTTTCCATTGTGCAATCCAACCCGGAAGACGACCAATAGCGAATAATACTGTAAACATATCTGTAGGAATTCCTAAAGCACGGTAAATAATTCCTGAATAGAAATCTACGTTTGGATATAATTTTCTGTCAACGAAATAAGGATCAACTAAAGCTGCTTCTTCTAATTGCTTAGCGATACTTAAAATAGGATCATTAACTCCCAGTTCAGCTAATACTTCATCAGCTGCTTTTTTAATGATTTTTGCTCTTGGATCGAAATTTTTGTAAACTCTGTGTCCGAATCCCATTAAACGGAATGGATCATCTTTATCTTTTGCTCTAGCTAATGCTTTTTGTGCATCTCCTCCATCTTTTTGGATTTGCTCTAACATTTCCAAAACTGCTTGATTGGCACCACCGTGTAATGGTCCCCATAATGCAGAAACCCCTGCAGAGATTGAAGCAAATAAACCAGCATGAGAAGAACCAACGATTCTTACTGTAGACGTAGAACAGTTTTGTTCATGATCTGCATGAAGAATGAATAATTTATCTAAAGCATTGATAACTGTTTTGTTAGTAGTATAAGGACCTGTTGGTAATGAGAACATTAATTTCATGAAATTGTCTACATAACCAATAGTGTTATCATAATAGTTTAATGGGAATCCCATCATTTTACGATACGTCCAAGTTGCAATAACCAAGAATTTACCCATAGTTTTGCAAATTGCCTCATACATTTCTGCCTCATTTTCTACATTTACCACTTTAGGGTTAAAGGCAGTCAAGGCACTTGTAAGCGAAGATAAAACACCCATTGGATGAGCCGTTTTTGGAAAACCATCAATGATGTTTTTCATTTCTTCGTTTACTAAAGTGTATTTACGAATATTGTTTTCAAATTTTTCTAATTGTGATTTTGTAGGTAACTCTCCAAAGATAACAAGGTAAGATACTTCTAAGAAATCAGCTTTTTCAGCTAAATCTTCGATAGCATAACCTCTATAACGAAGAATTCCTTCTTCTCCATCAAGGAAAGTAATATCACTTTTACAAGAACCTGAATTTTTATACCCTGGATCTAAGGTAATCGCGCCAGTTAAAGCACGTAATTTTTCAATGTCGATAGCTGGTTCGTTTTCACTCCCTATAATAACTGGAAACTCATACTTATTGCCATCGTACTCTAATATCGCTGTTTTTGACATAATGTAATTTGGGAATTAATCTTATTAAAATAACTTAACAAATT